>NZ_JBVAYN010000036.1:0-15665 GCF_055420065.1 Massilimicrobiota sp. mt181 | reverse complement strand
CTTTTTTTTATTCCTTTTTTTTTATGTATTATGATATAATAGGTAAAAGGATATAAAAGGGGGAGTTATTTTATGAATTTTGTCTACATATCACCATCTTTTCCAAAAAATTTTTATCAATTCTGTAACCGTCTAAAAAAGAGTGGGGTAACAGTCTTAGCTATAGCTGATACACCTTATGATCAGTTGAGTGATGAGCTTAAAAATTCTATTGATGATTATTATCAGGTTTATTCAATGGAAAATTATGATGAGATGGTGAAAGCTATGGGATATTTTATTTTTCATTATGGACATATTGGCTGGCTAGAATCCAATAATGAATACTGGTTAGAACAGGATGCACGTTTACGTACTGATTTTAATATATCTACAGGTATTCATACGAACCATATTGAAGATATTAAATGTAAGTCAAAAATGAAAAAATTTTATGAAGAAGCTGGTGTAAAGACAGCACGATATCATCTTGTTAGTGATTTGAAAGCTGGATTAGAATTTATAAATGAAGTGGGTTATCCAGTTGTTGTCAAACCTGATAATGGTGTTGGAGCTGCAAAAACATATAAAATCTCTAATCAAGAGGAGCTAGAAAATTTTTATAAAGAAGATCATGTGACACAATATATTATGGAAGAATTTGTCAATGGATTGATTATTTCTTATGATGGTATTGCCAATCTTAATAAAGATATATTATTTGAAACATCACATGTTTTTCCTAATCCAATTATGGATGTCGTTAATGAATCAAGTAGTATGTATTATTATTCATTACGTGAAATACCTTATGATTTAAAGAAAGCTGGGCAAGCCTGTGTAAAAGCATTCTATACGGCTGGAAGATGCTTCCATATGGAGTTTTTTAGATTATTAGAGGATAAACCAGGTTTAGGACAAAAAGGCAATATTGTAGGGTTAGAAGTGAATTTAAGGACACCTGGGGGTTATACACCTGATATGATGAATTATGCGAATGATATTGATGTTTATCAGATTTATGCTGATATGGTCACAAAAGGATATAGTGAATATGATCATCATCGTCCATATCATTGTGTCTATTGTGGAAGAAGAGATCACATCAATTATACACATAGTCATGAGGACATTGTCTCACGATATCGTTTTGATTTAGTCACATGTGAAAGAATGCCTGATATTTTAAGTGGCGCTATGGGAAACTTTACTTATACTGCACGTTTTGAAAATATGGATCAGGTTAATGAATTTGTGGATTATGTTTTAGGTTAGAGGAGGGATTAAGATGAAAACAGAATGGTTTAAAGAATACAGTGAATGTTTAACACGAGATATGGAATATAAAGTCTATGGGCATGCTGGAACACCAATACTTGTTTTTCCAGCACAAAATGGAAGATTTTATGATTTTGAAAATTTTGGTATGGTTGATACTGTCAAACATCTTATTGATGAAGGAAAAATTCAATTGTTTTGTTGTGACAGTATTGATCAGGAATCATGGTCTGCTGAAGGTGTAGATAATCGTCATAGAACTTATATGATGGAACAATGGTTTTATTATATTGTTAATGAACTGGTACCGAGAATTTTTGAAATTAATTCATATGGGAATAATGGAGAATATGCTCAAGGGATTTATACAACAGGTTGTTCTATGGGAGCTTCTCATGCTGTAAATTTTATGTTTAGAAGACCAGATATTTTTATAGGAACAATTGCTTTAAGTGGTTATTATGATAGTGATTTATTCTTTGGTGATTATCATGATGATATTTTATATCGTAATTCACCAATTCAGTATCTTCATGGAATGAGTTATGATCATCCATATGTAGAAATGTATCGTCATTGCCGTATTGTTTTATGTTGTGGACAAGGAGCATGGGAAGATGACATGATTAGAAGCACGAAACGTATGAAAGAATTATTGGAGTATAAAGATATTCCAGCTTGGATTGATTTTTGGGGATATGATGTTAACCATGATTGGGATTGGTGGCAAATCCAATTTCCTTACTTTGTAGAAAGAGTTATATAATGATGAATGTTGTATTTATTTCCCCAAACTTTCCAGATTATTTTTATAATTTCTGTGATCGCCTGAAAGTGAGAGGCGTGAACGTTTTAGGTATAGGTGATGAGAGTTATGAAAATTTGCCTTATCATACGAAAATTGCTTTAACTGAATATTATCGTGTAGATGATTTAGAAGATTATGAAAGTGTTTATAGAGCATGTGCTTATTTTACATGGCATTACGGTAAAATTGATTGGATTGAATCTCAAAATGAATACTGGTTAGAACTTGAAGCAACGCTCAGAAATGAGTTTAATGTTACAACAGGAACGAAAATTCAAGATCTATCTCCAATGAAATATAAATCAAAAATGAAAGAAGTTTATAAACAAATAGGCATTCCTACCGCTAGATATCGAAAAGTTGATGATTATCTGGCAACCAAAGCATTTGCGAATAAAGTTGGTTATCCAGTTATTGTGAAACCAGATAATGGTGTAGGAGCTAGCTCTACTTATAAACTGAGAAATGATGATGAGCTTGATTATTTCTTTGCGACAAAACCATCTTATATTCAATTTATTATTGAGGAAATGGTGCCTGGGCATGTTGAAACTTTTGATGGTATTACTGATAAAGATAAAAATATATTTATTTGTTCTTCACATGTTATGTTAAATTCTATTATGGACAATGTGAATGAATTGAGTGATACTGCTTTTTATTCACAACCAGTAGAAGGATTAGACCTTTATGAAATTGGTAAAAAAGTTGTAGAAGCATTTGATACAAGAAGTCGCTTTTATCATTTTGAATTCTTTAGACTAGATCAGGATAAAGAAGGATTAGGTAAAAAAGGTGATATTGTTGGTTTAGAAGTGAATATGCGTGCACCTGGTGCATATATGCCCGATATGATCAATTATACTTATAATGTAGATGTTTATACAATATGGGCTGATATGGTAAAATATAACCAATGTTTTTACGATATTCATCGTGAATATTGGGTAGCTTACACAGGTCGAAGAGATGGTATCTGTTATATGCATAACTATGATCAGATTAGGGAACAATATGGTAATCAGATAGCTCTAGAAACTGATGTACCTGATTCTTTAAGTGGTGCAATGGGTAATCATGTCTTTATTGTGAAATCTAAATCAAAAGAAGAACTCTTTGAAATGATTCGCTATATTTTAAAAAGAGAAGATGGAACAGACTGGATATAATTTCTATGAAGATTTAAATCAAGATGTTATTCTGATTTAAATCTTTTTTTCTTTGAAAAAAAGAAAAATTTACAGACCAAGGGCTTTTTTATCAAATATTTTGTGTTATAATGGCAAAGGAAAGAAAGAAGGTGTTACTATGTCTCCGGAGCCGGATGAAGATACGAAATTTTATAACAAAAATAACATAACAGGAGACATAGTCTATATTCTCCTGTTATAGAATGGGAGGATTAAAATGATAGAATTTTACAAAACTTTTGGAACTGAAACAAAAAAAGTAGAAAGTCTAGAAATGGGATGCTGGATTAATGTTGTGTCTCCAACAGAAGAAGAAAAACAATTTTTAGTGAATGATTTAGGAATTGTTCCCGAATTTGTACAGTCTTCATTAGATGAAGAAGAAAGCTCACATATCGACTATGATGATGATTTTAATCAGACTTTGGTTATTGTCGATTATCCAAGTGCTGAAGAAACAGATGGAAGATATGATAAGATGACTTTACAATATACAACCTTACCATTAGGTATTGTCTTAATGAAAGGTTATATTATTACAATTTCTTTATATGAAAACCTGAATATTGAAGATATGGCAACAGGTAAAGTCAAAGGTGTACATACAGAGATGAAAACGAGATTTTTATTAAAGCTTCTTTTAAGAATTTCTCAGAGATATTTGATTTATTTACGTCAGATTGATCGTTTATCATCATTAACTGAACAGAAATTACATAAATCAATGCAAAATAAAGAACTTATTCAAATGCTTGGTTTAGAAAAATCTCTAGTTTATTTTTCAACATCATTAAAAACAGATGAAATTACTTTAAATAAAATTATGCGTGGAAAATCTATTAAATTATATGAAGATGATCAAGATTTATTGGAAGATGTTTTAGTAGAAATTAATCAGGCTATTGAAATGTGTAGTATTTATTCAAATATCTTATCTGGAACAATGGATGCTTATGCTTCTGTTATTTCAAATAACTTAAATATTGTTATGAAAGTTTTAACAGTTATTACGATTGTCATGTCAATACCAAATATTATCTTTAGTTTTTATGGAATGAATGTTTCAGGTTTACCAGGACCAGTATGGTGGGTACCAACTTTGATTGCCATCATTGCATGTGTGGTTGCTTCATTTATATTTATGAAAAAAGATATGTTTCATTAAGTTTATGGAACATATCTTTCTTTTTTTGAAAATTTGAACAATATATGTAAGAAACATGTATAATAAATGCAAAGAAGAGGAGGATAATAATATGGTAAGAAAATTCCCAGATGGATTTTTATGGGGTGGCGCAACAGCTGCCAATCAGTATGAAGGTGGCTGGAATGAAGGAGGTAAAGGCATCAGTGTTTCTGATTGTGCCAGACATCATTTAGATATTGATGTTCAGGATTATCATGCACAAAATGCTATCACAACAAAAGATATTGAAGAGGCTTTGAAATCACAGGATGATTCTTTATATCCAAAAAGACATGGATCAGATGGATATCATCATTATAAGGAAGATATTAAACTCTTTGCTGAAATGGGATTCAAGGTATATAGAATGTCAATTGCCTGGTCACGTATTTTTCCTAATGGTGACGATGAACAACCTAATGAAGAAGGTTTAAAGTTTTATGATGATGTTTTTGATGAATGTTTAAAATATGGTATTGAACCATTAGTGACAATGTCACACTATGAACCACCATTAAATATTGTTTTAAATTATAATGGATGGGCATCAAGAGAAGTTGTCGATATGTTTGTGAAATATGTGGAAGTTATCTGTGAAAGATATAAGGATAAGGTTAAATATTGGTTGACATTTAATGAAGTTGATTCCATGATTAGACATCCATATACAACAGGTGGTCTTGTGGAAGATCGTTTTCCAGGTCAGAATTTCCAACAGGTTATTTTCCAGGCTATGCATCATCAATTCGTAGCTTCAGCTCTAGCAACAAAAATCTGTCACGAAAAAATCCCTGGTTCAAAGGTAGGTTGTATGTTAACAAAACTAACATATTATCCATATACTTGTAAACCAGAAGATGTTTTACAGGCTCAACAGGATATGAGAAGTACATATTGTTATAGTGATACACAGGTATTTGGTGAATATCCAGCTTATTTACTTGCTAAATTTAAAAATGAAGGTATCCATATTCAAATGGAAGAAGGAGATTTGGATATTATGAAGAAATATCCAGTAGACTTTGTTTCATTTAGTTACTATTCATCAAGTTGTGTCGCCAAAGATGATAAAGGATTAAAAAAGACTGCTGCCAATACAAATGTTGCCATTAAAAATCCTTATATACCATCATCTGACTGGGGATGGCAAATTGATCCAATTGGTTTAAGAGTTTCCTTAGTTGATTTGTATGATCGTTATAGAAAACCATTGTTTATTGTGGAAAATGGTTTAGGCGCAAAAGATGAACTTGTTGATGGAACTGTTGATGATCAATATCGTATTGATTATTTTGATGCGCATTTTAGAGAAATGTTAAATGCTATTGAGATTGATGGTGTAGATTTAATGGGATATACATCATGGGGATGTATTGACCTTGTCAGTGAATCAACAAAACAAATGAGTAAACGATATGGATTTATTTATGTAGATTGTGATGATTTAGGTAATGGAACATATAAGAGATATAAGAAAAAATCATTTGATTGGTATAAGAAAGTTATTGAAACAAATGGAGCATGTTTATTTGAAGGAGAATAATGATGTTAGAATATAAGTTTGATACACAGTTATTGATTGAAGGAAAAAATTTAAATGAAGATGAAATTAATGATTATATCACAGAGCATTTTCAAGGAGATTGTCTGTTAGCTGTTGGAGATGATGAATTGATTAAAATTCATTATCATACAAATGAGCCTTGGCTTGTTTTACAATATGCAGCAACTCTTGGTGAAATCTATGATATTGTTGTAGAAAATATGGAACGACAATCACATGGATTAAAAGGATAAAGAGTGGATATACAAGTAATTGTTTTACAGATGATACAATTATTTCTGGTGATTGCTTTAGGATATCTTTTATTAAAAATAAAGATACTTGATGTAGATTTTAATCAGCGTTTAACAACACTTTTGTTGTCAGTTACGACACCAGCATTGATTGTATCTTCTGTTTTATCTACAACAATTGAAAAAGATCTTTCAGAAATTATTTTTGTTTTTATTGTTGCTATTGTTATTTTTATGGTTTTACCAATCCTTGGATTGATCATTGTCAAAATCATGAAAGTCCCTTTACATCAACAAGGTTTATACATCTTTATGACAATGTTTTCCAATATTGGTTTTATGGGCTTTCCAGTTATGAAGTCTATCTTTGGTAATGAAGCTGTATTTCTCACTGCGATTTTTAATATGCTGTTTAATCTTCTGGTTTTTACAGTAGGTATTCTATTTATGAATTATCGTTCAGCAGAGAAAATATCAATCAATTTAAGACAGTCATTTTCACCAGGCGTTGTATCTTCCTTAGTAGCATTACTGATTTATTTAACAGGATTTCAAATGCCGGATATCATTTCTTCAACAATCACAATGATTGGAGATATTACCACACCTATTGCTATGATGTTGATTGGTTCCACTCTAGCAACAATTCCATTAAAAGAGGTTTTCAATGAACTAAGAGTTTACCCATATACAATTTTAAAACAAATTATTATTCCAATAATAGCTTATCCTATATTAAACTTTTTTATTAAAGATGCTTTGATATTAGGTGTTTCACTGATTATGATTTCCATGCCAGTTGGTAATATTGCTGTATTATTTGCGACAGAATATCATAAAGATGTCGCTTTGGCTGCAAAAACAGTCTTTATGACAACACTTCTTTCTATTATTACGATTCCTCTGATTGTTGCTTTATTTTTAACTTCATAGAAACGTTTTATTGTCTTTGATAACATTTTTTAATCAAAGTTATTTTATTGACATTATTTGATTTTTATGGATATAATAAATGAGGATTATTTAATAATGCCCCAGAAATGAGGCGTTTTTTTATGCAAAAAAATTATGATGTGATTATTGTTGGTGCTGGACCAGCAGGAATTATGACAAGTTATGAATTGTATTTAAAAAATCCAGAGTTGAAAGTATTATTAGTGGATAAAGGACATGATGTTATGTATAGACATTGTCCTATCAAAGATAAGAAAATTAAAAGCTGTCCACAAATCAAAGAAAATGAGCCTGGATGTTTACCAGCCTGTTCAATAACATCTGGTTTTGGGGGAGCTGGGGCCTATTCTGATGGAAAATTTAACATTACAAGTGAATTTGGTGGATGGTTGACTGATTATTTAGATAATCAGGAAGTTGAAGATGTTATTCATTATGTTGATGAATTATATTTAAAACATGGAGCAACACATGAAATTACCGACCCAACAACAGATAAAGTTAGAGAAATTGAAAAAAGAGGCTATGCAGTTGGATTAAAGCTTTTACGTGCCAAAGTCAGACATTTAGGAACAGAAGAAAATTTAAGAATTATGACAGAGATGTCTAATGAATTAAAACAACACATTGATATAGCTTTTAAAACAGCTGTTCAAGATATTTTAGTAGAAGATCATCATGTCAAGGGAATTGTCTTAGAAAATGGCGAGGAAATATATGCACCTAGTGTTGTTTTAGCACCTGGACGTGATGGATCAACATGGCTTGCGAAAGTCTTTAAACATCTGGGACTTGAACTTTATAATAATCAGGTGGATATTGGTGTAAGAGTAGAAACAAGCAATATTGTTATGGATGAAATTAATCAGAACTTATATGAAGGAAAATTTGTATATAATGCTTCTGTTGGAACAAAAGTGAGAACATTCTGTTCTAATCCAAGTGGACATGTTGTTATTGAGAATCATTCTGGAACAATGTTGGCCAACGGACATGCTTATCATGATCCAAAGCTTGGTAGTCACAATACAAATTTTGCTTTACTTGTTTCCCATGTATTTAGTGAACCATTTAATGAACCTAATGAATTTGCTCATGAAGTAGCCAGACTTGCCAATATGCTTTCTCATGGAAGTATTATTGTCCAACGCTATGGTGATATTAAAAGAGGACGTCGTACAACAGTTAAACGTTTAAAAGAAGGTTATACAGTACCTACTTTACCAGAAGCAGTTCCAGGTGATTTGGGATTAGTTTTACCATATAATACAATGAAATCAATTATTGAAATGATTGAAGCCTTAGATCATGTCACACCAGGGATTGCTAATGAACATACATTACTTTATGGAGTAGAAGCTAAATTCTATTCAGCAAGACCAAAAGTAAGAGAAGGATTTGAAAGTGAGATTGATGGTTTATATGTTGGTGGTGATGGAGCTGGACTTACACGTGGACTAGCTCAGGCTGGCGCTAATGGAATCCTTATTGCGAGACATATTTTGAAGAAATACTAAAAATAAAGCTACAATGAGTTAAAAATGCTTATTGTAGTTTTTCTTTTGTTTTACAATTCTGACTATTTCCATTATAATAAAAAGAACAATGAGGAGGAATAGTACATGAATATTGATGGAAAATTGATATCAGCCAAAAGAAAAGATGCATTAAAACAAGAAATTGAAAAATTAAAGAATGAGGGGAAAAGAATACCTAAATTATCAGTTGTATTAGTAGGAAATAATCAAGCCAGTCAGACATATGTGCGTAATAAAGACAAGGCATGTGCATATGTTGGTATGCTTTCTGATGTTATCAGATTGGATGAACAAATATCAGAAGAGGAATTGATGCAAGTTGTCCAACAATTAAATCAAGATGAACAGGTAGATGGCATTCTTGTTCAATTACCACTCCCTTCACATATTCATGAAGAGAAAATACTTAATTTAATTGATCCACAAAAAGATGTTGATGGTTTTCATCCTATCAATGTTGCTAAACTTGTATTAGGACAAAATGGACTCGTTCCATGTACACCACAGGGCATGATGGTTTTATTAGATGAAATCAATTATGATTTAACTGGAAAAGAAGTTGTTGTTGTTGGAAGAAGTAATATTGTTGGTAAACCTGTTGCTTTATTATGTTTACATAAACATGCGACAGTGACAATTGCTCATTCACGTACAATGAATTTAGCATCATTATGTCAAAGAGCAGATGTCTTAATTGCAGCTATAGGGAAACCAAAATTCTTTAATAGAGACTATATTAAAAAAGGTGCAGTCGTTTTAGACGTTGGTATTAATCGAGATGAAAATAATAAATTATGTGGTGATGTTGATTATGAAGATGTGAAAGATATTGCTGCATATATTACACCAGTTCCGGGTGGTGTTGGACCAATGACTATAGCGATGTTATTAGAAAATACATTAAAAGCTTATTATCAAAGAGAGGAGAAAAAGAATGGAATATAATTTAAATGATATTGTTGAAATGAAAAAACAGCATCCTTGTAAAAAATCAAATCAATGGAAAATCATTCGTATGGGTGCTGATATTAAAATCAAATGTCTAGGTTGTGGAGCCATTGTGATGTTTTCTCGTCGTGATTTTGAAAAACGTTTAAAGAAAGTGATACCTGCCAATGAAAATACGACTGATTGAAGAAAAGGATAATCAAGAGGTTGAAAAACTGATTCGTGATTGTCTCATTGAGTTTGGTGGTAATAAACCTGGATGTGCCTGGGAAGATAAGGACTTAGGACAGTTTTATCAGGTCTATCAGCCTGCTAATAAGCAATATCTCGTTGTGATTGAAAATGGTCATGTTGTAGGAGGCTGTGGGATAGGCCCAGTTCAAGGTGTTGGTGGTGTTTGTGAACTACAAAAAATGTATTGTTATAAAGCAATACGTGGAACAGGAATCGCGCAACAATTATTGGATCAGTCTTTAAATTTCGCAAAGAAATATTATCAGCAATGTTATTTAGAAACTTTTTCAAATATGATTGCAGCTAATAAATTTTATTTAAAAAATGGCTTTACTGCTTTACAACAACCTTTAATTCAAGGACCACATTATGCCTGTGATAAGTGGTATATTAAAGATTTATAGGAGTGTGACTTATGTTATTTGAACATCAATATCAATTTTCTAAACGTATGGAAATGCATGATATTACAAGTATTGTTCAACAGGACCTTCAAAAAACAGGAGTTGATGAAGGTATTGTTGTTGTCTATACACCTCATACAACAGCAGGTATTACAGTCAATGAAAATGCAGATCCGGATGTTGTCAGAGATATGATCAATGCCTTTGAACGTGCATTTCCCACAGAACATCACGATTATCATCATTTTGAAGGAAATTCTCATGCTCACATCAAATCAACGATTTTTGGCCCAGGACAAAATTTTATTGTGCATCAGGGACAGCTTTTATTAGGTATATGGCAAGGTATTTATTTGTGCGAATTTGATGGACCTAGACAAAGAAAGTTTTATGTGAAAGTGATTAAAGGATAATATGAGAGACTATTTTGAGACTCAAAGATTCATTTTAAGACGTTTTTCTGATGGTGATGAAGAAGCATTGTATGAACTCTTAAGTGATGAAGATGTGACTCGCTTTTTACCAATGTTTTGTTTAAAAGACATCAATGAAGCGAAACAATATCTTAAGACATATCAAAATCAAAAAGGTCGCTATGCTATATGTTTTAAAGAAAATGGTGTGCCTATCGGTTATATTCATGTCAGTGATGATGAAAGTCATGATTTTGGATATACTTTAAAAAAAGAATTTTGGCATCAGGGAATTGTCAGTGAAGTTGCTTTGAAAATGATTGAAGAACTGAAAGCTTCTGGCATACCTTATGTAACAGCAACACATGATATTCATAATCCCAATAGTGGAAAAGTCATGAAAAAAATAGGAATGAAATATTGTTATACTTATTTAGAACAATGGCAACCTAAAGATATACCTGTTCATTTTCGTATGTATCAGTATAATTTTACAGCAGAACAAGACTTTACTTATTTAAAATATTGGAATATGTACCCTCATTATATTGAAAAAGACATCGTTTGAGATGTCTTCTTTTCTTGACAGAGAAAATGTTTATGAATAAACTAAAAACGTGTTAAGGGAGATGAAGATATGGATAAAGATAGGATGGGGACACAAAAATTATTGCCCTTATTAGTAGAATTATCAGTGCCAGCCATGATAGGAATGGTGGTCAATGCAATCTATAATATTGTAGATAGAATGTTTATTGGAAATACACCTGAATTAGGTTCTTTGGGATTGGCAGGAATTACAGTTTCTTATCCTGTCACTTTAGTTTTAATGGCTTTAAGTTTAATGGCAGGTGTTGGTGGAGCAACGCGTTTTTCTATAGCGTTAGGCTCTAAAAATGAAGAAGATGCAAAGTATTATCAAGGTAATGCCTTGATGATTACGGTTATTTTTGGCTTTATTTTCATGATTTTTGGAAATATATTCATGAATCCAATATTAACAGTATTAGGTGCAAGTGAGAAGGTTCTACCCTATGCCAGTGCCTATTTGAGTATTATTTTATATGGAGCTGTTTTTCAATGTGTTGCCATGTGTGGAAATAATTTTTCACGTGCACAAGGTAACGCCAAGAATGCAATGGTATCACAGCTGTTAGGTGCAGGATTTAATATTGTTTTTGACTATATTTTGATTGTGCAATGTCATATGGGAATGGAAGGAGCCGCTCTAGCAACCATTGGTGGTCAATGTTTAAGCATGATTTGGCAGTTAGCATTTTTATTTGGAAAAAGAGGAATCATACAATGCCGTTTAAATCATATGAAATTGAAAATACATTATGCTTCTATGATTATAAAAACAGGATTACCTGCCTTTTTGATGCAGTTGTCTACAAGTCTTCTTAATATTGTGATTAATGGTACATTAGGAATTTATGGTGGAGATTTAGCAATTTCAACCGTAGGTATTATTACAAGTGTCCAAACTTTAATGTTAATGCCATTAACAGGTATGACGCAAGGACAACAACCTATTATCAGTTATAATTATGGAGCTGAAAATTATTCTCGAGTGAAACAAACTTTAAAATATACAATTATTGGAGCAAGCATTTTATCATGTCTTGGTTTTCTAATCATTCAATTATTCCCTTCAATGATTATATCTATTTTTAATCAGGAGCCAGAAATTATTGAATTAGGAAATACAGCCTTACGTATATGGTTTCTTTGTTTACCATTTGTTGGCTGTCAGACAATGTGTGCGAACTTCTTTCAAGCCATTGGAATGGTAAAACAATCAAGTTTCTTAAATCTGTTGAGACAATGTCTTTTATTGATACCTCTGATATTAATTTTATCATGGATTTTTGGTTTGTATGGTGTCTTTTTTGCTGTACCAATTGCAGATTTTATCGCTTTTATGATTACAATTTATCTGATTAGACGTCGCATGAAAATGTGGAATATAGACTAAAAAAGGAAGTTAAGTTAAACTTCCTTTTTTCTTACATAAGTGATAAGTCTTGCGCCAGGTCCAGCATGAGTCCCAATAACTGGACCAATCACACCATGAAGTGCATTATCAAAATGTAAGGCATCTTTTAATGTGTTTTCAAATTTATCTAATCCATCAGTAGAACCATTATATCCAATGCAGATTGGTTCTTGAAGATCAATTTCGCCATCTTGTTGGATCAATTCAATAATCTTGTTGGTTGCTTTTTGCGTTCCCCTTGCTTTCGCAAAGACCTCTAATTTTCCTTCTTGAAAACCAATAATAGGTTTGAATTTTAAAAGTGTTCCAGCTGTTGCTGCAGTTCTTGATAAACGACCACCTTTATATAAATATTCTAATGTATCAACAAAAGCATATAAACGCACACGATGTTTATATTCTTCCAAAATGGTATAAATGTCTTTAGCTGATTTTTGTTCCTTTCTTAAAGCTACAGCCTTTAAAACAATCAATCTTTGCATTTGAGTTGTTCCTAGGCTATCAATAATATAGATATCATCATATTCAGCTAAATCCTTCGCTATATTAGCGCTTTGATATGTTCCACTAATAATACTAGAAAGTGTAATAACAATAACGCTATCCTGTTGTTCCTTTGCCTTTTCATAGAAATTTAAAAAATCTTGAGGAGAAGGTTGCGATGTTGTTGGAAGGGTATCACTATTGACTAATAAATCATAAAATTGATCAGGTTGAAGATCAATACGATCGCGATACTCTTTTCCATTAATAATAACTTTCAGTGGAATAATATCAATATTCAATTGTTTCGCATATTCTAAATCTATATCAGATGTAGAATCAGTAATAATTTTAATCATGATGTTCACCCTCTGTCATAAAAATTCTAATTGTACGAAGCATTTTTTCCAAAGATTTAATTTCTTCTTTACTAAATAACTTCTCAATTTCTTTAAGTGCTTTTTTGATATAACGATCATTTTCTCGATAAAATTCCAAAAATTTACTTGTCACTTTTAGATGATAAGAGCGTTTATCTTCCTGACTGACTGTTTTAATAAGATATTCTTTTTCAACCAACTGATTAATCTTATATGTGGCATTAGGTTGAGAAATGCCCATATATTTTGCATATTCTAAAATTGTAGGTTCACCTAGCATATATATAATATCTAGACTAAATGCCTCTTGCATGGTCAATTCTTTAGAAGCTGCACACATTGAAGCGTAAAAGTTCATTTTAAAAATATTATAAACTGCCTGAAATTCTTGACTCAGCATATAACCTCCTGATAAATACTTAAAATATTTTAAGTATAGTATAAATTATTTTCGTTGAAAGTCAATATGAAATCATAAAACAAATCAAAGCAATGATGATGGCTGCAATAACATCACTGATATGATGCACTCCACTCAGTATTCTTGTTAAACAAATGATGACAGCAATCACTAAAGCAAATACTCCAATATAAAAATTGGCATAAAAACAAACCAAAGCTATAATCATTGCACTGACGCTATGGCGACTTGGAAATGATTCTCCATGTTTATGCCCTCGTAGTGGTTCAATGTTCATGTGTTCATATGGACGAGGACGATTGATGATTTTTCTAAAAACAGTCACAAAGAGAAATGCCAAACATGGTTTCCATATGGCTTCCAAAAAATGCGAATTATGCGTAACCCCTAAATCAATCAGTATACAAAGATATAATGTAAATGTAATATAGGGGCAATATTTTGTTAATATAATGATTAGCTTTTCTAAGGAAGGTTTTTTTCTAATAAAAGCTAACATAGATTGATAAAAACTTTCCAATACAAGATCATCCTTTCCATCATATTATAACGAAAAAGGACGATGAAAACAAATAAAATAAATATTTTAACAAAGAAGTATAGTGATGTTTAGAGATTATACAAAATGTATAAACGCATCAATATAAAATAAGTTATGAAAAGATAATTTTTGATATAATGTGAGTGTAGAATGGGTTTTGTGGAGATGATATGTAGTGAAAATAACAGGAACGAAAAGTTATGTACAAGTTGAAGATGATAATGGTCATATCGCAAGATTTGATGGTGAAGTGTGTTTTAATGCATTTTATGCATTGGCTGATTCTATCTGTTGGATTAAACATCAAGGAGAAATCACTGATCAGGATAGAATTCGCTTGATTTATCAAGCAACTCAATATGGTAAAGATCATAATATCAGGATATTTTTCTTTGATGATGATAATCATGTCATGTTTGAAGCGGAGCTTGGTCTTCAAACTGAAGTCTATTGGGCAAAAAACAATCTTATCTTTATAGTTGTTATTTTGTTATCATTGATTTTTTCAATAGTGTTTGTTGCCATATTAAATGTTGTGAGTGCAATATTCCTAGTTTGTTTAAGTATAGGTTCTTTTATTTTTGCAAGTCCCTTTATTATATGGGGGATTTCTATATGTAGATTCCAGATGCTTGCTAGAGGAGATGTTATGATGGTAAGACCAGTCATAGGGAAAACTTACACATTTTCTGTAACCGAAATCACAAAAGTTGTTCGAAAAGTCAAAGATGTATATGGATGGGAAGAATGTATTAAGATCATCATTTATATAAAAAAGAAAAAAGTAACACTTTATCGAAGTATGACAGGGTTTGAAGATATGGATGCTTATCTTTTACGACATGTTAATAATATTATATCCAAATGAGCATAGATTCTTTATATGGCTTGTGTATAATGACTTGTTTACGGTTTAAAAGTGGTGTCAAATTGGTGTCAAACCTAAGAAAAATAATAATTTCAAGAGTGGAAAATGCTTGCAAATCCTTGATTTAACAAGGAATTAACAAAGACTTTAAAAATATTTAGCACTCTATACTTGACAGTGCCAAAAGAAAGGACTATAATATATACAGAAATAAGGAAAGAGAACAAAAAGAAAAGGCAAACCC
>NZ_JBVAYN010000035.1:0-15835 GCF_055420065.1 Massilimicrobiota sp. mt181 | reverse complement strand
ATCAATGATGTGCTTTTAGTTGCTGTTCTTTCATGGCTGAAACAGAATTTAATAAATCTTCTTTCTCTTTTTCCATCTTTTCATACATTTCTTCAGATGTCATTTTATGATGAGATGATTCTTGTTGTGTATTTTCATGGAAAGTCTTTTGAAATGCATTTTTAGATTTATCCTCAATTTGACTTCTTAAAAGATTTAAAGTTTTTAATTTATCCATCTCTGTTTCTTTCATTTCTTCAACTTCAGTTTCTAAGTTTTCTTTATTTAAAACAACATCTTCAGTTTTTTCTTCTTTCTGAAATTTATTTTCTTTAAAGTTTCTTTGATAAGCTTCCTTTGCCTGTGAAACAATTTCTTCTTTTTTCATATTCTCGTCCTCCTTTATTTGACAATGACATTATAAAATTCAATACATCAAATATCTAGATTTTATAGTCATTTGATAACGTCATTAACAAAATAAAAAAGTAAATATGAAATTTTTGATTATTTTATTTACAAAAAAAGTGATGTTTCCATCACTTTTAGAATAAACCAATAATTGCCATTGGTGCATTATCACCTTTACGATTATATGTTTTTAAAACACGAGTGTATCCACCATTTTTATCTGCAAATTTTGGTGCAACTTCATCAAATAATTTTTGAACAGCAGTTTTACCAGTAGCAGGATCTACAACATCTTGTAATACTTGTGCTGCTTGTCTTCTTGCATGTAAATCTCCACGTTTTCCTAAAGTAATTAATTCATCCACAATTGAACGAACTTCTTTAGCTCTTGTTACTGTAGTTTCAATTTTTCCATACATGATAACATCTGTAGCTAAGTTACGTAACATTGCTTTTCTATGAGATGATACACGCCCTAATTTTCTATTGTGTGCCATAAATTAGTGCTCCTTCCAATATATTTAATCTGTGATTAATCGACTTGTTTAAAACCTAAACCTAATTCGATTAATTTTTCTTTAACTTCTTTGAGTGATTTCTTACCTAAGTTTCTCACTTTAATCATATCATCTTCACTCTTAGAAGCAAGTTCTTGAACTGTTTGAATACCAGCTCTCTTTAAGCAATTATATGAACGTACAGATAAGTCTAATTCTTCAATAGTCATATCTAATACTTTATTACTTGTGTCTTCTTCAGTTTCGCTCATAACTTCCATGTTCATTGCCATATCAGTTAATTCAACAAACATATTTAAATGTTCCACTAAGATTTTAGCAGCTAATGCTAAAGCTTCATGTGGCTGAATAGACCCGTCAGTTGTAACTTCTAAAGTCAATTGATCATATTTTGCACTTTGTCCTACACGAGTTGGTTCAACGTTATATGCCACTTTAACAACTGGTGAATAAATTGAATCAGTTGCAATGACACCGATTGTATTGATCATTTTTTTGTTTTGATCAGCACTCATGTATCCACGATCTTTATGAGCATACATTTCCATATAGAAATGTGCACCCTCAGCAACGTGTGCAATTTCCATGTCATTTGAAATCATAGTTACATTTGATGGACATTGAATGTCAGCTCCAGTGACAACAGCTGGACCTTTGACATCAATAACCATTGTTACATCGTCATCACCATCAATTGCAAAAACGAGTTTTTTAATGTTTAAGATAATTGAAGTGACATCTTCTACGACACCATCAACTGCAGAAAATTCATGAATAGCTCCCTGAACTTTGATGGCATGTACTGCACATCCAGGAATAGATGATAACAGAACTCTACGTAAAGCATTTCCTAAAGTTGTTCCGAATCCTCTTTCTAAAGGTTCAATAACAAACTTACCATAGAAATCAGTTTCATCATATTCTGCGACATTAAAATTTGCTTTTTCAAACTTTTGCATTATTTCCCTCCTCACTTAGAAATAACTACTTATTTACTTCATTATCCACGAGGACGTTTTGGTGGACGACAACCATTATGTGGAATAGGTGTAACATCGTTGATTGAAGTTACTTCTAATCCAGCAGCTTGTAAAGCTCTTACTGCAGCTTCACGTCCTGGTCCTGGACCTTTAACACATACGTCAACAGTTTTCATACCATGATCCATTGATGCTTTTGCAGCAGCTTCAGCAGCCATTTGAGCAGCATATGGAGTAGATTTTCTTGATCCTTTGAATCCAAGAGCTCCAGCACTAGACCAAGTAATTACATTCCCATGTTCATCAGTTACAGTAACAATTGTGTTATTGAAAGTTGAATGTACATGTGCGACACCTTTTGCTATATTCTTTTTAACACGTCTTTTACCACGAGTATTATTTCTTGCCATTTTCGTTCAACCTCCTATTTTTTCTTACCAGCAATTGGACGAGCTTTTCCTTTACGAGTACGAGCGTTTGTTTTTGTTTTTTGTCCACGTACTGGAAGTCCTTTACGATGACGGATTCCTCTATAGCATCCAATTTCCATTAAACGTTTAATATTTAATGCAACTTCTCTACGAAGGTCTCCTTCTACTTTATAATTTTCTACTTCTTTTCTTAGTTTTCCTTCTTCTTCTTCAGTTAAATCTTTAACTCTTGTATCTTCGCTAATACCAGTCGCAGCACAAATTTTTTGAGCTGTTGGTAAACCGATACCATAAATATAAGTTAAAGAAACTACCACACGTTTATCACGTGGGATATCAACACCTGCTATACGAGCCATTGTCTCTCCTCCTATTAACTAACCTTGTCTTTGTTTATGTTTAGGGTTTTCACAGATTACCATTACTCTACCCTTACGTTTAATTACTCTGCATTTATCGCATATTGGTTTTACTGATGGTCTTACTTTCATCTTAATCTTTACCTCCTTTGGGAAGATTTTCTATTTATGTCTAAATGTGATTCGCCCACGTGTTAAATCATATGGAGAAATTTCTACGGTTACTTTATCCCCCGGTAAAATGCGAATGTAATTCATACGGATTTTACCAGAAACGTGAGCCAGAATAACCGCTCCATTTTCCAACTCTACCTTAAACATTGCATTTGGTAATGTTTCAAGGACAGTTGCTACTACTTCAATAACGTCATCTTTTTTTGCCATTGATTATAACTCCCTTTTACAGTTTTGTCAAAATCTCATACCCATCACTTGTAATGACAATAGTATGTTCATAGTGAGCTGCGAGAGATCTATCTCTTGTTACGACTGTCCAATCGTCATCTAGGACATCTGTTTCAGATCTTCCTAAATGTGCCATTGGCTCGATTGCAAGAGTCATTCCCTCTTTTAATCTAGGTCCTTTCCCTGGTGCTCCATAATTAGGAACAGCAGGATCTTCATGAACTTTTGTTCCAATCCCGTGACCAGTATAATCACGAGGTGTTGAGCATCCATGACTTTCTAGATAAGTTTGCACAGCATGAGATATATCGGATAAACGATTGCCAGGTTTCACTTGGGATAAACCTGCATAAAGTGCTTTTTCTGTCACTTCCATTAAATATGCAGCTTCTTTACTAATGTTTCCTACTGCATAAGTCCAAGCACTATCACCATGATAACCCTTATAACATGCACCAACATCCACTGAAATAATATCCCCATCTTTTAACTTTCTATGACTTGGTATGCCATGTACAACAACTTCATTAATTGAAGTACAGACAGCACCTGGAAAACCATAGAGGTTAAGAAATGACGGTGTTGCACCCGCATCACGAATGACCTTTTCACAAAATTCATTAATTTCCATAGTTGTAATACCAGGTTTAATAAATTCTTTTAAGCGACTGTGAACAAGTGCCACTATGCGACCAGCCTCACGCATTAATTCAATTTCTCTTTGGTCTTTAGTGACAATCATTATTTACCCTCCAAGCTTTTTTCAATGTCTTTAAAGACGTCTTCCATAGGTTGGTCACCATTAATATTAATGATTGTACCTTTCATTGTATAATAATCAATTAAAGGTCTTGTTTGTTTGTTATAAGTATCAAGTCTAATTTTAACAGCTTCTTCGCTCTCATCTTCTCTTTGATACAAAGTCCCACCACATTTGTCACAAACTCCATCAACTTTTGGTGGATTAAATTCAACATGGAATGTTGCTCCACAATCTTTACAAGTTCTTCTTCCAGATAATCTTGTAATTAATTTTTCAACAGGAATATCTAAATTAATAATTGCATCGATTGTAAAGTCAAATTCTTTTGCAATGCTTTCAAGTTCTCTCGCCTGAACGATTGTTCTAGGGAAACCATCTAAGATAAATCCATTTTCAAATGTATTTTCACTTAAATATTCTCTAAGCATTTCAATCGTATAATCGTCTGGTACAAGGTGCCCAAATTGCATAAAATATTTTGCAATAACACCAAATTTAGTTTGTTCACGTAAAGCTTTTCTGAATAAGTCTCCAGTAGATATTTGTGTCAAACCATACTTGTTAACAAGTTTTTCAGCTTGAGTCCCTTTACCAGCACCAGGAGGCCCCATTAAAATAATGTTCATTTTTCTACACCTCTTTTATTATACTATTTTCTTATATATCCATGATACTCTTTACGAGTAATTAAAGTTTTGATTTGTCTTGTTGTTTCAAGAGCAACACCAGTAATGATAATTAAACCAGTTCCACCTAATGTTAATGAAGCATTAGAAGTTTGTGACCAGATAACTGGTGTCATAATCGGAATTGCTGCAACAATCATAAGAAAGATTGATCCGACAACAGTCACTCTATTTAAAACCATGCTAATAAATCTTTCAGTGTCTAAACCAGTTCTAACGCCTGGAATAGAACCCCCATTCTTTTTCAAATCATCACTAATTTTATGTGCATCAATTTGTAAATTAGAATAGAAGAAAGCAAATAAAACAATTAACAATAAGTATAAGCAAAAACCAAATGGTTCCTGATAATTTAAAATTGTATCAATTGTTTGTGTAATATTATTAGAATCCATAAAACTAATAATTGTTCTTGGTGCTGCTAATACTGATGCAGCAAAGATAACAGGTAAAACTCCTGAACTATTAATTTTAATCGGCATATGCGTTTTATCCTTAGTACGCATTGTTGGATTAGAATTTGTTGCATACATAATTGGTATCTTTCTGACTGCACCTTCATTAAATACAACGAAGATAACGATTGCTAAATAGACAATCACAAATAAAGCATACCAAAGAATTCCTAAAACCATTGTTTGAGTTCCATCGCCAAATGTTACTAAATTATTAAATGTTGTAATAAAGTTAGATGGCAGATTGGCTACGATACCAGTAAAGATCAATAATGATGTTCCATTTCCCACACCCTTTTGAGTGATCTGATCTCCAATCCACATTGCTAACATACTTCCAGCAATCATAACTAATACAACATAAGCATAACTCCAAATTGATGATGAATCAAGAATTCCATACATTCTATCAAATGCATATGTTAATGATCCACCTTGGATTGCTGCTAATACTAAAGTAACATAACGTGTTACACGATCTTTTTTCTTTTTTCCTGTATTCCCTTCTTTTCTCCATTGAGTCAATACAGGAATGACATCCATTGATAATAATTCAATAATAATAGATGCTGTAATATATGGAGAAATTCCTAATGCAAAGATAGAAAATCTCTCTAACATACCTCCACCAAGCATGTTCATAATTCCTAGGATACCACTATTAGCTGCTGAAGCAGTAATCGCATCAGCATCAATTGAAGGAATTGTAATAGCAGCACCTAAACGGAATACGAACAACATACCAAGTGTAAAAATTATTCTACGACGTAATTCACCTTTTTTAAAGACATTCTTAAAAAAGTTTAACATCCTAGATCACCTCAGTTTTTCCACCTGCGGCTTCAATGGCAGCAATGGCTGATTTTGAGAATTTCTTTGCTTTAACTGTTAAAGCAACTTCTAATTTCCCATTACCTAAAACTTTTAAACCATCTAATTCCTTTTTAATTAATCCACATTCTTTTAAAGCAGCCATATCTACTACACTACCTGCTTCAAATCTATTTAAATCTTCTACATTAACGATAGCATATTCAACTCTATTGAAGTTTGTGAATCCACGCTTAGGTAAACGCATGAATAATGGTGTTTGTCCACCTTCAAATCCAGGTTTCTTTCCTCCACCACTTCTAGCACCAGCACCTTTTTGCCCTCTTCCAGAAGTTTTTCCATGCCCAGAGCTTGTTCCACGTCCAACACGTTTTCTTTCTCTACGTGCACCTTCAGTATATTGTAATTCGTGTAATTTCATGTTTACACCTCCTACTTACTTTCTTCTACTTTAACAAGGTGTTTAACAGTATTGATCATACCTTGAATAAATTCGTTGTTAACTTTTTCAACTGATTTATGCATTTTTGTTAAACCTAACGCTTTAAGAGTATCCTTTTGATTTTTCTTAGCACCAATTGGACTTTTTACAAGCGTAATGATAACTGTATTTTCTTTTGCCATTTCTTACGCTCCTCCTATCCGTAAATTTCTTCAACTTTTTTATCTCTTAATTCAGCAACTTGTTGAACAGTTTTTAATAATTTTAAACCTTCTACTGTTGCACGAACCATATTGATTGGAGTTCTTGAACCAATTGATTTAGAAATGATATCTGAATATCCAGCTAATTCAACAACAGCACGAACTGGTCCACCAGCGATGATTCCAGTACCTTCAGATGCAGGTCTTAAGAATACATGCCCTGATCCATACATACCATTAATTTCATGAGGAATTGTTCCATGAATGATAGGTACATTAATAATATTTCTTTTAGCTGCTTCAGATGCTTTTCTAATAGCATCAGGTACTTCGTTAGCTTTACCTGTTCCAAATCCAACGCGACCTTTTTTATCACCGATAACGACTAATGCAGCAAAGCGAAATTTACGTCCACCTTTAACAACTTTAGTAACACGGTTAATTGTGACAACACGTTCTTCGAATTCTTTTTCAACTCTTGGTCCATTTCTTCTTGGTCCGTTTCTTCTTGGCCCATTTCTTCTTGGTCCATTTTCTCTTGGTTTACGTTGTTCCATTCTTTAACCTCCCTATTAGAATTTTAATCCAGCTTCTCTAGCAGCATCAGCTAGTGCTTTTACACGACCATGATAAATATATCCACCACGATCGAATACTACATTTTCAATATTTTTTGCAATAGCTCTCTTTGCAATTTCTTTACCAACTTGTGTAGCAGCTTCTACATTTCCACCATTTGCTAGTTTCATATCTACTGAAGATGCAGCAACTAAAGTTACTCCATTAACATCATCAATAATTTGTGCATGGATATGAGAGCTTGAACGGAATACATTTAAACGAGGACATTCAGGAGTTCCACTAATTTTTCTACGAACTCTTGCATGACGTTTTTTACGTAAATCGTTTCTTGACATAGTTTTAGCCATGATAATAGCTCCTTCCTTATTTCATTAACTACTTCTTACCAGCAGTTTTACCTTCTTTTCTAATAATTCTTTCACCAACGTATTTAATACCTTTTCCTTTATAAGGTTCAGGTTTTTTCACAGCTCTAATTCTTGCTGCAATTTCTCCAACTCTTTCTTTAGAGATTCCAGAAACAATAATTGATGTTTGAGATGGAGTTTCAATCTTAACTCCTTCTTCTCCTTCAACTTCTACTGGATGAGAATATCCTACATTTAATACTAATTTATTACCTTGCATTTGAGCACGATAACCAATACCAACAACTTCTAATTCTTTTTTATAACCGTTGTGTACACCTTCGATCATATTAAAAAGTAAAGCTCTTGTTGTACCGTGTAATTGTTTTACATGTTTTTGTTCACTACTTCTGCTTACTGTAATTGTATTTTCATCCATATTGATATTAATCAATGGTGAAAATTGTCTGACTAAAGTCCCTTTTGCACCTGTGACAGTTACAGTATTATCAGCAGCGATTTCAACTTTTACGCCTTCAGGTACGTTGATAATCTTATTACCTACACGAGACATCAGTTACACCTCCTGTTTCTTTTATTTATTACCAAATATATGCTAAGACTTCTCCACCGATTTGTTTAGCTCTAGCTTCTTTATCAGTCATTAATCCTTGAGAAGTTGATAATATAACAATTCCTAAACCATTTAATACCTTAGGGATTTCATTTACTTTTGCATATTGACGAAGTCCTGGTTTAGAAACTCTCTTTAATCCAGTGATAACTCTATCATTTCCTTTATATTTTAAAGTGATGACAATGTTTTTAATGACACCTTCACCTTCAACTTTATATCCTTTAATAAATCCTTCGTTTTTCAAAATTTCAGCTAATTGCACTTTTAATTTTGATGCAGGAACCACAACTTCATCATGACGTTGTTGATTCGCATTACGAATTCTTGTTAACATATCTGCAATTGGATCTGTCATTTGAAATGTCCTCCTTCCATTTGGATGATTTGATTACCAGCTTGCTTTTTTAACACCAGGAATTTCACCTTTATAAGCTAATTCTCTGAAGCAAATACGGCATAATTTAAATTTTCTAATTACTGCATGTGGACGTCCACAACGTTCGCATCTTGTATATTCACGAACTTTGTATTTTTGAGGACGTTGTTGTTTAACTTTCATTGATGTTTTAGCCATTAATTAAGTCCTCCTTATTTATGGAATGGCATTCCTAATTGTGCTAATAATTCATGACCTTCTTCATCAGTTTTAGCAGTTGTTACGAATACGATATCCATTCCTCTGATTTTGTTTACTTTATCGAAATTGATTTCAGGGAAAATTAATTGTTCTTTAACACCTAAAGTGTAATTTCCTCTTCCATCAAAAGAATTCTTTGGTACACCTCTAAAATCTCTTACACGAGGTAAAGAAATACTAATTAATTTATCTAAGAATTCATACATTCTTTCTCCACGTAAAGTGACTTTACAACCAATTGGCATTCCTTCACGTAATTTAAATCCAGCAATTGATTTTTTAGCTTTAGTAATCACTGGTTTTTGTCCTGAAATTAAAGTTAATTCTTCAACAGCTTCATCTAATAATTTAGAGTTGCTAACAGCATCACCAACACCGATGTTGATAACAATTTTTTCCATAGCTGGAACTTGCATTACAGAACTATAATTAAATTTAGTCATTAATGACTTAACAATTTCACTTTCATAACGTTCCTTTAGTCGGTTCATTATTTAACCTCCTTCCGATTACTTTTTCTTCTTTGTAGTTTTATCTAATGCTTTTCCTGTTTTCTTATTAATACGGTATTTTTTACCTTCTTCATCGAAAGCATATCCGATTTTTACAGCTTGTTTTGCTTTTGAATCATAGTATGCAACATTTGAAACATGAATTGGTGCTTCTCTTGTTACAATACCACCTTCTGGATCAGCTTGTGAAGGTTTGATGTGTTTAGTTACCATATTCACACCTTCAACAATCACTCTATCTTCTTTTCTTAGAATTTGAATAATTTCTCCAGTTTTTCCTTTATCGCTACCAGCGATAACTTGAACTGTATCACCAACACGTAATTTCATCTTCTCGTCTCCTCCTATAATACCTCAGGAGCTAATGATACGATTTTCATGAAATCTGCATCTCTTAACTCTCTTGCTACCGGTCCAAAGATACGAGTTCCTCTAGGTGAATTATCATCTTTGATAATAACACATGCATTATCATCAAATTTAATATATGAACCATTTTCACGGTTAACACCATATTTTGTTCTTACGATGACAGCTTTTACAACTTCACCTTTTTTAACTGTACCACCTGGAGTCGCTTGTTTCACTGTCGCTACGACTATATCACCGATGTTACTAAATTTTCTATTTGAACCACCAAGGTTTCTAATTACTAGTACTTCTTTTGCTCCTGTATTGTCAGCAACTTTTAATCTGCTTTCATTCTGGATCATTCAAGTGACCTCCTTTCAGATTTTATGAATTAAATAATGTCTGCTTTCTTTACGACTTCTACTAAACGGAAACGTTTAGTTGCTGATAATGGGCGTGTTGCCATAATTTTTACAACATCTCCATCTCTAGCAATATTTTCTTCATCATGAGCCTTAAACTTTTTAGAAGATTTAACACGTTTTCCGTATTTTTTGTGTTTTACATGAGTTTCAACTAAAACAGTAATTGTTTTATCCATTTTTGTAGAAACAACTGTTCCAGTATAAACCTTACGATTATTTCTTTCCATAGTCTACTCCTTCTATTTGTTTAATTCTCTTTCTCTAATAACTGTTTTAATTCTTGCGATATTTTTTCTAACTGTTCTAATACGAGCAGTATTTTCTAATTGTCCTGTTGCTTGTTGGAATCTTAATCCAAATAATTCTTTTTTGTACTCTTCTACTTTGTTAAGTAATTCTTGAGTTTCTGTATTTCTAATATCTTGAACTGTCACAATTACTCACCTCTTCCAATAATCTTACATTTCACTGGTAATTTGTGAGATGCAAGTCTTAATGCTTCTCTTGCAACTTCTTCTTCTACACCAGCAACTTCGAACATAACGCGACCTGTTTTGACAACTGCTACCCATTCTTCTGGAGCACCTTTACCTGAACCCATACGGACTTCAAGAGGTTTCTTTGTTTTAGCTAAATGAGGGAAGATTCTAATCCAAACTTGCCCACCACGTTTCATATAACGGTTCATAGCGATACGAGCAGCTTCGATTTGTCTTGAAGTAATCCAAGCACCTTCTAAAGCCTGTAATCCATATTCACCAAAAGAAACTTGAGTTCCACCTTTAGCTTTACCTTCATATTTGATTCTATGAGGTCTTCTATATTTAGTTCTCTTAGGCATCAACATGATTATTTATCCCCTTTCTTCTTTGCAGGAAGAATTTCTCCCTTACAAATCCAAACTTTTACTCCTAATTTTCCATAAGTTGTGTCAGCTTCAGCAGTCGCATAATCAATGTCAGCTCTTAATGTATGAAGAGGTACAACACCTTCAGAATAACCTTCAGTTCTTGCCATATCAGCACCACCTAAACGTCCTGAAACAGCTGTTTTGATTCCTTTAGCACCAGCTCTCATTGCAGCTTGAATAGCTCTTTTTTGAACTGTTCTAAATGAAGCACGGTTTTCTAATTGTTCAGCAATCTTGTTTGCTACAAGTTGAGCAACAACATCTGGATTTTTAATTTCAACGATATTGATAAACACTTGTTTACCATTAACCATTTTTGCAACTTCTTTTCTTAATGCATCAACAGCTTCTCCATCTTTTCCAATAACAACACCTGGACGAGATGTATGAACATAGATGCTTACACGATTTTTAGATCTTTCAATTTCAATATTAGCGACATAAGCGCCTTTTAACTTTGCATATAAGAATTCACGAATTTTGATATCTTCGTGTAATAATGAAGCAAAGTCTTTATCATTAGCGTACCATCTTGAATTCCAATTACGGTTAACGCCAACACGTAATCCTACTGGACTTACTTTTTGACCCATACTTTGCCCTCCTATCTTTCAGCAACCACACAAGTGATGTGGCTTGTTCTTTTTAAAATTTGAGTTCCGCTTCCTTTTGCTCTTGCACGGAATCTTTTTAATGTAGGACCTTCGTCTACATAAATTTCTTTGATGTATAATTTATCTTCTTCTGCACCTTCATTGAATACAGCGTTTTGTGCAGCAGATTTAACGACTTTAATGATTGCAGGAGTTGCACTTTTATTAACGAATTCTAAGATTCCAAGTGCTTCTTTTACTTGCTTCCCTCTTACCAAGTCAACAACTAATCTTGCTTTTTGAGGTGAAACACGAATCATTTTAGCTTGAGCTCTTGCTTCCATGTTTATTTTCTCCTCTCTTTCTATTTACCAGATTTTTTATCATCAGCATCATGACCATGATAAGTTCTTGTAGGAGCAAATTCTCCTAATTTATGTCCAACCATATCTTCAGTAACATATACTGGGATGTGTTCTCTTCCGTTATAAACTGCGAACGTATGTTCAATAAATTGTGGGAAGATTGTAGAACGTCTTGACCATGTTTTAATGACTTCTTTTTTGTTAGCAGCATTTAATGCTTCAACTTTTTTCATTAAGTGTTCATCCACGAATGGACCTTTTTTTAAACTTCTTGCCATATTCTATAACCCTCCTTCTTATTTACCGTTACGACGACGTACGATTAATTTATTTGAAGCTTTTTTACTATTTCTAGTTTTAACTCCAAGAGCTTTTTTACCCCATGGAGTCATTGGAGCTTTACGACCGATTGAAGTTCTACCTTCACCACCACCATGAGGGTGATCATTAGGGTTCATAACAGAACCACGAACTGTAGGTCTAATACCTTTCCATCTGTTACGTCCAGCTTTACCAATATTAACTAATCCATGATCTTCATTTCCAACAACACCAACTGTTGCTCTACAAACTGCTAAGAATTTTCTCACTTCACCAGAAGCTAATCTTACAGTAACATATTTTCCTTCTTTACCTAAGATTTGAGCAGAAACACCTGCAGATCTAGCGATTTGTCCACCTTTTCCAGGATGCATTTCAATATTGTGGATAACAGTACCTTCTGGCATATTTCCCATTGGTAAGCTGTTTCCTACGATAATATCAGCATGTTCACCAGATACAATTTTCATTCCTACTTCTAATCCTTTAGGTGCAAGAATATATCTTTTTTCACCATCAACATAATGAATTAATGCGATGTTTGCAGATCTATTTGGATCATATTCAATTGTGGCAACTTTACCAACAATATCATCTTTATTACGTTTAAAATCAATAATACGATATAAACGTTTATGTCCACCACCGTGATGACGAGTAGTGATGACACCTTGATTATTACGTCCACCTTTTTTTGATAAACGAACTGTTAATGATTTCTCTGGCTTATTTGTTGTAATTTCTTCATAAGTTAAAGAAGTCATATTACGACGTCCGTTTGTCGTAGGCTTATATGCTTTAATAGGCATTTGATTTCCTCCTTATTTATCTTATCTGGAATGGAGTTCATTCCAATAGTTCTTACAATTATTCTTCACCGAATAAATCGATTGAATAACCTTCTTTTAATTTAACAATAGCTTTTCTTCTTCTTTTTGTTTTACCAACGTATCTACCCATTCTTTTTGTTTTAGGTTTCACATTCATAATGTTTACACTATCAACTTTAACATCAAACATTTTTTCAACTGCAACTTTAACTTCAGTTTTATTAGCAGTTAAATCTACATCAAATGTATATTTGTTTTCGTTTTGTTGTAACAATAAAGATTTTTCAGTAAGTACTGGTTTCTTTAAAACATCTGTAATATGTGCCATTATGCCAATACCTCCTCAACAGCTTTGATAGCTCCTTCAGTCATTACTAACTTAGTGCTATCTAAGATATCATATACGTTAAGTCCTTTTGAATCGATCACTTTAACACCAGGAATATTTCTTGCTGATAAAGCTACGTTTTCATCAACTTCGTCCATAACGATTAATGTTTTTCTGTTAGCTTCTAAGTTTTCTAACACTTTAACCATCGCTTTTGTCTTTGGTGCTTCCATAGCGATATTATCTAAAACAGTTAATTCACTATCAATCACTTTTTGACTTAAAGCAGATTTAAGTGCTAAACGTCTTACTTTTCTGTTCATTTTTAATTTATAGTTTCTATCTGGTGTAGGACCAAATACAACTCCTCCACCTCTCCATTGTGGAGCACGGATAGATCCTTGTCTTGCTCTACCTGTACCTTTTTGACGCCAAGGTTTCTTTCCTCCACCTTTAACTTCAGTACGGTTTTTCACTTTATGAGTCCCTTGTCTCCATGAAGCTCTTTGTAGTAAGACCATATCAAAGATTGCTTGGTTATTTGGTTCAATACCAAATACAGATTCATTTAATTCTGTATCTTTAACTTTTTGTCCTTCTTGATTATATACTGCAACTTTTAACATTAGTTTTCCTCCTTTCGCTTCATTATTCAGCAGTTTCCACTGCATCAGTAGTTTCTTCTACCACTGGACTTTCAGTTTCATATACAACTAAATCCTTAGCAGGATTTACTTTTCCATTTCCTTTAACTGCAGATTTGACAACAACTAATCCTTTTTTAGGACCAGGGATTGATCCGCTAATTAACAATACATTGTTTTCAACATCAACAGCAACGATTTCCAAGTTTTGAACTGTTCTTGTAACATGTCCCATATGTCCTGGTAATTTTTTACCTGGAGCGATTCTGTTAGGAGCAATTGGCCCCATTGAACCAACGATTCTATGTGCACCAGAACCATGTCCCATTGGTCCTCTTTGTTGTCCATGTCTTTTTATAACACCTTGATAACCTTTACCTTTGCTAGTTCCTGTTACATCAACCACTTCACCAGCTACAAAGCTATCAACTTTAATTTCTTGACCAACTTCATAACTCATCATTTCGTCAAAACGAAATTCTCTAATGAAGCGCTTAGGAGCTGTTTCAGCTTTTGCAACATGACCTTTATGAGCTTTTGTTGCTAATTTTTCTCTCTTGTCTTCAAAACCAACTTGGATAGCATCATATCCGTCAGTAGCAACTGTTTTCTTTTGTAATACAACGTTTGGTGTTGCTTCTACAACTGTTACTGGGATTAATTTTCCATCAGTAGTGAAAACTTGAGTCATTCCAATCTTACGACCTAAGATTCCTTTCATGAGTTACACCTTTACCTTTCCTTATAATTTAATTTCGATATCAACACCACTTGGTAATTCTAAACGAGTTAATACATCAACTGTTTCTGGTGTTGGATTCACAATGTCAATTAGACGTTTGTGAGTTCTGATTTCAAATTGTTCACGTGAATCTTTATACTTGTGAACTGCTCTTAAAATTGTATAAATTTCTTTTTCAGTTGGTAGAGGTACAGGACCTACAACTTGTGCTCCTGACTTCTTCGCAGCTGATACAATTTTTTCAGCAGAAGTATCTAAGATTTTGTGATCAAATGATTTCAAACGAATTCTAATTTTGTTGTTTGCCATGACTTATTCCTCCTTCTTGCCAATTTATTGGCCCGCTCGATGCGAATTCCCTGAATACGTCCTCCGCTCATGACAACGGCTATCAGCGTTTCAGCAACCTCACACTTCTACGCGTTCACAACAATGGCATTTTACACTAAAATGCGCTTTAAATCAAGCTTTTTTCATAATATTTTTACAAAAATTTAAAGATATTTTAACTGCTTATTTTTTTATGAAAAAAGGTGCTCAAATAGCATTTATTTCAACATCAATCGACTTTCTTTTATAAGTAAAAGTAAATATATGATGACTACTTAAAAAGCCTTTCTTTAAACATCTACAACAATTATTCATTATGTTACCTTACTATATGAAATCTAACCCTTTATATTAGAAAGAACTAATCCTCTATTCCCCATTTATTTTTCACTATCAACTATACAATAATGCAACATAAAAACCAAAACGTTTCTTCATGCTTCCTAAATCATACAAAACAAACATATCTATAATATATATAATGGATTTTCTAACTATTAAAAAAATATCAAATAATCATTATTATGGAAATCAAATCAAAAACATAAGAATATACCAAAAATAAATATAGAAATATATGATTCTGCAATCTTCTCATCATGAACAATCAAAATTTCAAAATCTTTCACTCTGTTCATTGATATATCATTATCTTTATAATGAAAGCCGATGTAGTAAAAAAACAAATTGTCAAAGAAACAAATTTTAGATTTATCAATTTTTGATAATTCCTTATAAATATGGAAAAATCCGATAGGCACTTTGAATAATGCTATCGGATTTTTTATATGTCCTTTTTCCCATATAAATAAAAAAAA
>NZ_JBVAYN010000034.1:0-20108 GCF_055420065.1 Massilimicrobiota sp. mt181 | reverse complement strand
AGGCTAGCCAGTAAAGGCAGTTGCGGCTGTCAAGCTTCGACAGGTGAAGACCTCCACAACAAAGTGCCCTTCTAGGGCCTGTACATACCACGTCTTTTAGGCGTGGTTATGATTTTTTGTTTTTGTATTCGATAGACAAAGTGAGAAACAAGTGATGTTGGTGCTATTTTGACTGCCAATTTTGCAATCTTTATTTTCCATCCAGGAATGATATAGAATTTTCCTTTGAACAATCGTTTGATTGTTATTCTGGCAACATATTCACTGCTTAGTCCATCTAATGAAAATTGAACATTCGCGACTTGATTAAAATGCGTATTTACTGGACCAGGGCATAAAAGACTGATTTGAACATCTGATTTTTCTTTTTTTAATTCTTCTCTTATAGCTTCTGATAATCTCACGACATAGGCTTTAGAAGCATAATATGTGGCCATCAGGGGACCAGGCATAAATCCACCAATAGAGGCAACGTTGAGAATGATTCCACTATCTTTTTCTTTCATATTCTGTAGATAAAGTTTTGTCAGTGTGTGCAGACCAATTATATTCGTATGAATGATTTGAATATCTTTTTCTAAAGATGTTTGATCAAAATGACCACAATCCCCTAATCCGGCATCATTAACAAGAATATCAACATCTTTATGATTTTGATATAAATCATAGCAGTTTTCTTCTTTCGAAATATCCATACCAATCACTTCTACATGTGTATTGATTTGATTTTTGAGTTCATTTAATTTTTGAATGTTTCTAGCAACTAAAATTAAATCATATCCCTGAAGGCTTAATTCTATAGCAATAGCTTTCCCAATTCCTGATGAAGCTCCTGTAATCAATGCTTTCATTTCATAACCACCAATCTTTTCATGTTTTTTATCTTTCTTTGTATTGTCTTATAACTGTCATTTTATTATAATACTTGTAGACATAAAAACAAGTACCTATATTTGAGTAATGTACTATCTTAGGAGAGAGTTATGATTAAAAATTATATTGAAAATGCAAATTTTGAAGATACTGGTTTTAGTTATACCTTATCATTAATATCTGGTAAGTATAAGATGATTATCTTATATTGTTTAATGGAATATCATACTGTCAGATTTAACGAATTAAAAAGATATATCAAAAAAATATCTGACAAGACACTTAGTCAGAACTTAAAAGAATTAGAAAAGGATCAGCTCATATACAGAGAGGTTTATCCTCAGATTCCTCCTAAAGTAGAATATTCATTAACAGAGCGAGGACTATCACTTATGAAAGTGTTAGATCAGTTATGTGTCTGGGGTGAAGAAAATCGTATCAAAGAACATCATGATGAGAACTCATTATGATGTTTTTTATGTATTTTAACTATTAAAAAGCATCTTATCTTAAAAATGTAGGAATCTTTTTTATGGGAGCTGTTTATATACAGAGTCGACAAAGACAATAATTCATTTGTCTATTTATATAAAACAATTTATAATAAATATTAGAGTCTATAATAAGGAGAGAAGTAATCATGAAAACATATTTGACGCTAGATGTTGGAGGAAGTGCAATAAAATATGCCTTAATTCAAGAAGATTTAAATATTCTGGAAAAATCAAGTGTTCCTACTCCAATGGATACAATGGATCATTTTGTAGAAACAATTGGACAAATTTATGATCAATATAAAGACAATATAGCCGGAATGGCTATTTCAATGCCAGGTATTATTGATCCTGATAAAGGCTATGCTTATACTGGAGGGGCTCTTTTATATATTTCAAAAATGAATGTTGTTGAAATATTACAAAAACGATGTCCAACACCTATTACTATTGGTAATGATGCAAAATGTGCGGCTAATGCTGAAATAGGTTATGGGAATTTACAAGATATTCAAGATGGAGCTGTTGTTATTTTGGGAACAGGTATTGGTGGATGCCTGATTAAAGACCATAAAGTTCATACAGGAAGACATTTTAGTGCTGGAGAATTCTCTTTTGTGAAAACAAACTGCCTGGATAATATCTCATGGGACTTTGCTTGGTCAACAAGAACAGGTATCAAGGGATTATTGGAAAGAGTTCAAGAGTCATTAGGAACTGATCAGGAATATACTGGTATTGAAATCTTTGATATGGCCAATCAAGGTAATGAAAAAGTTATTGAAGGTATTAGTCAATTCTGTAAAGAAGTCGCAACTCAAATTTTTAATGTGCATATTATTTTTGATTGTGAAAAAGTGGCGATTGGTGGAGGAATCAGTGCCCAACCATTATTAATTGAACTCATTAATAAACATTTTGATGATATTTTTGATCATTTAGGATTTGAAGTTTATAGACCAGAAATTGTTCCTTGTCATTATCGTAATGATGCGAACCTAATTGGAGCATTATATCAACATATTCAAACTTTTAAATAATAGAAAAAAAACAATGTTTTAGATTTTAATCATATTTTAATCAAAACATTGTTTTTTAATACAGAAAATATTTTATATAAAATGTATCCAATACAAACACCAATAAAATTGGTAATAATATCAGTAATATCAAAGGTTCTATAACCAATACAAAATAAAGAAAATAACATTTGTAATGTTTCAATACTCAAAATAGATAATAAACCAATGGAAGCTGTTTTTATAAAACGACATTGAAAACATATTGGAAACAATAAACCAAATGGTATAAACATAATTGTATTTAATATAACCCCTCTTACAGCACCACCATATTGATTAATAATATCACGAAAAGGAATAGTAAAATTATTATATGAAAAATACCACCAGTTTCCTATTTGAAAATCTTGAAAGTCAAGGGGTAATAAAGTCACAAAGAGAATAGCAACAATATAAAAATAAAATAAAGTGAAATAAAAACGTTTGAAATGATTATATTTTAGATATATAGTGTGGTAATAAATTTTAATAAAAAGAAAGGCTTCTATAATAAATTGAATCCATACAGCAAAGGACCAAGTTTTTGAAACAATAAACAAAGTACTCACCTCATAAAATGTGTTGAAATTTATTTTAACAAAAAGCATACTGAAAGTAAATATTGTATTATAATTTATTTTATGGTGAAAAATGGCATAATATGTGAAGAAATTAATAAAATAAGAAGGAATATGATATACTATAGTTAATAATAAGGAGGGAAAATCATGAAAAAATTTTTAAAGATAGCTATCTGCCTGTTGATGGTTACGGGAATTGTTGCCTGCAGTGGTGGTTCTACTGAAAAACAGGAAGCTGTTGTTACAAATTTCTTTGAGTACTTGAAAGCTGGAGACATGGATAAGATTTCAACAATTTGTACAGAGGATAATAGTGATGTTGAAGATTTGATATCTTCCATATCACAAACTGACGAATTTCAAGATGTAGATACTTATGGTCAAACTTTTGTTGATGAATTTAATAAATATATGAAAGCTATATTAAGCGATTTTATAGTTTCTTATGAAATTGAAAGTGTTGATGAAGATGGAGAAAACTATGTTGTTACTACGAATGCTGAGATAAAAAATTATGATAATGTTAATTTTGAAGACATTTTGACAAAAATACTAACAGATTATCAAAAGGAGCATATTGATGAACTCAAAACTTATGAATCAGAAGATGAAATGATAAAAAAAGCATTTAGTGATATAGCACCTACGGCTTTTGAAGAAATAACTAAAGAATGTAAAGCAGTAAAAGATAGTGAAGAATATCAGATTAAGTTTACTTTAGTCTCTGATGGAGATAATTGGTTGATTTCTAAAATAGAATAAAAAAATATAAAAAATAACTACAAGCTATTGAGGTAACTCAATAGTTTTTCTATTACGGAAAAAGTTATAGTTTGAGATAATGAATTGTTATAATGGAACAAGAAAATGTAGGAGGATTATTTATGATTAAATGTATTGTATGTGATTTGGATGGGACATTGATGAGAAAAGATGATTCCATTGAGGAAAAAACATATCAAAGCTTAAAAAGATGTATTGAAAATGGAATAGAATTTATTATTGCGACAGGAAGAGATATCAATATGGTTATAGATTTTTTAGATCATTATCAATTGGATTGTGACTTGATATTAAATAATGGAACACAATATTGTAATCGTCGACAGACATTTAATCATATATATCCAATGAATTATGAAGCCTTTAAAAAAATAGCTCATATTTTATCATCATATGGGTATTTATTGGCTATTCATACAGATCATGGAAAATATTCATTTGTTAATCAAGAAGAATTCTGGGATTATCATTATAAATTATTACTTGCTTCTCCTGATTATCAGGAGTCATTACCTCAAAAAACGTTTACGACAAAAGAAGGTTATTTAAGAGATTTTCATTATGCAAAAGATGCTGATGAAATCATAAAACAAGGAATCAAAGTTTTAAAAATAGATGCAAGACATTTAGATGCTTATTTAATTCAAGGAGTTAAACAACAATTAAATATTGATGGTTTAAATATTTCATCATCTTATGAAGATAATATTGAAATTACTAGCTCTCAGACAAGTAAAGGAAAGCTTTTAGATAAAGTCATCAAAGAAAAAGGATATGCTTATGATGAGGTAGCGGTATTTGGTGACGGTGAGAATGATAAAGATATGCTGGCTTTATTCCCATACTCTTTTGCGCCAGCTAATGCTTCAAATTCTGCAAAAATGGCAGCACATTATCAGCTTTCTAGTACTTGTGAAAATGGTGCGGTTTTTGAAGGTATAGAAATCTTAAAACAAAAAGAAATTTTAAAAATTTAAATGCAATAAAGTTGACGAAATATCAAATATTGAGTATCATTTTAATGGATAAAGTTATCCATGATGAATAGGAGGAATTATTATGGCAAAATTTGTATGTACAGTTTGTGGTTATGTTTATGAAGGAGATGCAGCACCAGAAAAATGTCCAGTTTGTGGTGTAGGTGCTGATAAATTCGTAGAACAAAGTGGTGAAATGACATGGGCAGCTGAACATGTTGTTGGTGTAGCACAAGGTGTAAGTGAAGATATTATTAAAGATTTACGTGCTAACTTTGAAGGTGAATGTTCAGAAGTAGGTATGTATTTAGCAATGGCTCGTGTAGCTCATCGTGAAGGATATCCAGAAGTTGGATTATATTATGAAAAAGCTGCTTGGGAAGAAGCAGAACATGCTGCTAAATTTGCAGAATTATTAGGAGAAGTTGTTACTGATTCTACTAAGAAAAATCTTGAAATGCGTGTAGAAGCTGAAAATGGAGCAACTGCTGGAAAAGTTGATTTAGCTAAACGTGCTAAAGAAGCTAACTTAGACGCAATCCATGATACAGTTCATGAAATGGCTAGAGATGAAGCTAGACATGGAAAAGCATTTGCAGGATTATTAAAAAGATATTTTGGAGAATAGAAAAAACGCCAATAGGCGTTTTTTAATTGCAAAAAAATAGTATGAGAAAGCATCTAGAATTTGCTGTTTGAAAAATGTACTTACAAGATAAAAGCAGAAATAAATTTTTTATAAGATTTACTATTTATCTTGTGATTTGAATTCAATCTATCATATAATATGTTTATCTGATAAAAATATGATACGGGAGGAGAAAGTGTGTGAAAAAAACAGGAATTTTAGATGTGAAATATTCATTGACACAAATTCTGTATTTTGCCTCATATAGTGCATTGATGGGCTATGCATCTGTTTACTTGTTAGATCAAGGTGTATCTAACTCATTAATCGGAACAACTCTGGCACTTGTGAGTATCATTGCTGTTTTTACACAGCCAGTCGCTGCTTCTGCAGTAGATAAAAAAACGATAAAGTTACAGACATTAGTTAATATTATATTGATTGTTACAGTGGCTTTATCATTGTGTCTGTACTTCTTTAAATTACAAACAATGATTTTATTATGTGTCTTTGTTGGTATTGTCACATGTATGATGACGATTCAGCCTTTATTTAATTCTATGGCATTCCTTTTTGAAAAATATGGTATTCATATTAATTATGGTTTAGCGAGAGGATTAGGAAGTGCTGCTTATGCGTTAGCTTCAGCTGTTTTAGGTTATCTTGTAGAAGATTTTGGAACAAGTGCTATTCCATTGTTTTATATTATAGGGAATATATTATTGATTTTGGTTGTTTATACATATGTCATTCCAAAAAATCAGCAAAAAGAAATACAGGCCACAGATCAACAACAAGAAGAAACTGAACAGGAACAGCTATCTTTCTTTAAGTTCTGTGCTATGTATAAAAAGTTCATGGTCTTTGTTGTGGGAGTTGTTTTGGTGTTCTTTACACATACCATCATCAATAACTTCTTCATTCAAGTTATTACACCTATTGGTGGAACAGAAAGTCAGATGGGAATTGCTGTTTTTATTGCTGCCATTGTAGAATTACCAGCCATGGCTATGTTTAATGTGATTAGAAAGAAAATAGATTGTGCAACATTCTTAAAAATTTCTGCAGTTGTTTTCGCCGCAAAACATTTATTGACTTTTTTAGCGACAGATATTTTTATGATTTATGTCGCACAGGTTTTACAAATTGGTGCCTATGCTATCTTTATTCCAGCAAGTGTTTATTATGTTAATGAAGTCATTTCGAAAGCTGATTTGGTTAAAGGACAATCTATGGTAACTGTAGGAATTACAGCAAGTGGAATTATTGCTAATTTTGCTGGTGGTATTTTACTTGATGCTGTTGGAGTTCATGATTTATTGATGATAGGAGTTGCAGTGTCTGTTATAGGTGCTTTGATTGTTTTCTTATCTATTGAAAAGAAAAAAACTGTTATTGAATAAATTATCATACGTAATCGTAATGAGAGGATTATAAGCAGTTTCATTCAGTCAATATACTGATTTGAACTGCTTTTTTTGATGATAATTTAAAAAATATGAGTTATCTACAATAATGAAGATAATATCTTATCTGAAAATTGATATATAGAAAGAAGATGTCAGGATTAATAATAATTTTATGGATATAAATATTTGATATCTTGAATGCTTTAAAACATATCAAAGAAAAAAAGATTATTTATAAAAGTTATAAATACTTATTGTGAAATTATGTGATTATGGTATAATGTTGGACATATTTTGTGATTGGAGGGATTTATTGAGATAGAAGAATATATGGTGTATTGAAGATAAAATCGACCCTTTGAAATACGCTGACGGTCAGCAGGTCAATGCCGATTTTATGACTGAAGAAGTCTTATTGTGGGTTAGAAGCCCAGTTTTATGAGCGTATACTTGTAGAATCAATAAGAGTATTAAAAGCAATATGCTATATAAAGCTCAATGAATCTGATAAAAATTGAATACAATCAAAACAATCAGTAGTTACAAGTGCTCTTAAAAAGAAAGGAGTATTTTAATGAAAAAATTATTTTTAATGTTATTATCTGTAGGGATTTTAGTAGGATGTAGCTCTCATAAAGTGAATATGAGTGATGAAATGAAAATAGATAATCCTATTGATTTATCAAAAAAAGATGGAGCGGATAGTGTAGAAAGACAAGGAGATCATGAAGACTCTATGTATTATGCACATCCTGATTTTTATAATATGGAATCTACGGATTCATTGACTATTTTAAGTCATTTTCAAACATTACAGCAATCTTCAGAATGGAGTTGTGGGGTAGACAGTACATTAATGGTACTCAATTATTATGGTAAATTAGGGAATCATACAGAAGAATCACTTGCGCAGTTTCGAACAAATGGCTTGTCAGAAGAAGCAACAAGTTTAGAGTCAATGATTAAAATTTTTGAAGGTGTTGGTGGTATGGAGATTCATTCTACATATGATTATACAAAAGAAGAAGCAAGCGAGAAAATCAATCTAGATATGATTCGTCAATATTTAGAAAAAGGTATACCTGTCATTGTCGCATGGAATGACTGGGGTGGACATTGGCAGACAATTATTGGATATGATGATATGAATACAGAAACAGTGCAAGATGATGTGATTATAGTTGCTGATTCTTATGATACGACTGATCATAATCAAGATGGCTATGGAATCATTCCAGCTGAACGTTTCTATTATAATTGGACAATGTATGATTTCTTCGAAAAAAATTATCAAATTGATGAAAGAGATTATCTGTTTATTGCTGTAGAACCTAAATAAAACATTAGTTTTGGATACTTTAAAGTTGTAGTCTTGTATATTTAAATATAAGACTACTTTTTAATAGACAAGAGAATTGAACTATATTGAAACAATATGAATAGAAAGTGAGTGTTTTATTGGTAAGAAGTGAAAAATGATAAATAAATTTGTTTAATAAGAAGCTTTTAGTGTTGGTTATGAGATTATTGTTTTATCTTTATTTATCATCTCAAATAATGCTTAGTAAGCATTATAATTGATAGATTATAAGTATTAGACATTGAAAAAAGACTTTTATATAATAAAAAAGTCAAAGGATGGTGTGGATATGTTTTCAAATCGTGCATTAAAAGAAATGATTGTTCCTCTTTTTTTTGAACAATTATTAGTTATGCTTGTAGGTATTGCTGATACGTTTGTAGTAAGTTTTGTAGGAGAGGCAGCAGTATCAGGAGTCTCATTAGTCAATATGTTTAATACAATTTTCATTTATCTTTTTACTGCATTGGCTTCAGGGGGAGCAGTTGTCATCAGCCAATATATTGGGTGTGACGATCAAAAAAATACAGTGAAATCATCTAGTCAATTATTGATGTTTTCTACTTTATTTTCTATTGTTATAGCGGTTGTAACACTTATTTTTAATCGTTCCTTATTAACTCTTTTATTTGGGAGAGTTGAAAATTCTGTTATGGAAGCCTGTGTGACATATTTAAGAATATCGGCATATTCTTATCCAGCACTGGCTATTTATAATGCTGGAGCTGCACTTTATCGTAGTCTTGGTAAAACCAGTACAACTATGTATATTTCACTGATTTCAAACGTTATTAATGTGGTTGGTAATTTGATAGGAGTCTTTGTTTTCCATGCTGGTGTCGCTGGAGTTGCCTATCCATCTTTAATTGCTAGAGCATTTTCTGCTATAGCCATTACAGTTCTTTGTTTTTCAAAAAGTCGCTTTGCTCATTACAGCAAAGAATGGATTTTGAAATGGGATAGCCCTATGTTAAAAAGAATTTTAAATATTGCCATTCCAAATGGTGTAGAAAATGGTATTTTTCAACTTGTTAAAGTTGCTTTAAGTAGTGTTGTAGCATTATTTGGTACTTATCAGATTGCAGCTAATGGCATTGCTCAAAGTATTTGGTCTCTAGCAGCGCTTATTGGTTCAGCAATGGGTCCAGTTTTTATTACTGTGATCGGTCAGTGTATGGGAGCGAATCAAGTTAAAGAAGCAGAACATTATTTTCGTAAGCTTATGAAATTGACGCTTGTTTTATCTATTATTTGGAATGTAATCATTTTTATCATCACACCAATTTTCATGCAATTTTATCAAGTATCAGAAGAAACGCGACAATTGGTCATTATTCTTGTATTAATTCATAATATTTTTAATACTGTCGCTTTTCCATTCTCTGGACCTTTATCCAATGGGTTACGTGCGGCTGGAGATGTCAAATATACAATGATTGTGTCTATTGCTTCAACTGTTTTTGGAAGATTGATTTTTTCATTAATTTTTGCGATTGGACTCAATATGGGTGTCATTGGTATAGCCTTTGCGATGTGTCTGGATTGGACGATTAGAGGTATTATCTTTTATATCCGTTTTCGTTCAAAAAAATGGACAAAATTTAGAGTCATTTAAATCTTCTTGTGATAAGAAGATTTTTTTTATACAATAATGATAATAGAAAAGAGGCGATCATATGATTAAAGATATTGTCAAAGATCAATTTTTTTTACAACAGAAATCTATGGATGCAACCAAAGAAGATTTATCCATTGTACAAGATTTATTAGACACGATTCAAGCTCATAAAACTTGTGTTGGTATTGCAGCTAATATGATAGGTGAACTCAAAAATATCATTGTTGTCGATGATGGAAAACAATACCTCGTGCTGATTAATCCAGAAATAGTACAGACACATAAACCACTCTATACCTGTCAGGAAGGATGTCTATGTCATGAGGGACTTAAAGAGACAAAACGTTATGAAAAAATCAAGGTCAAATATTTAGATCAGGATTTTCGTCCAAAAATCAAAACGTTTGAAAAACAAACAGCACAGATTATTCAACATGAAATAGATCATTGTCAGGGGATTTTGATTTAATGAAAAAGAAAAATTGGTTATACAGATTAAAAAATATTGGACCAGGAGCGATTGTTGTTGCTGCGTTTATTGGACCAGGAACGATTACTGTTTGTTCAACATCTGGAGCGAGTTATGGCTATACTTTATTATGGGTTCTGTTATTTGCGACAGTAGCGACTATTGTTTTTCAGGAAATGGCAGCTAGACTGGGTATTATTACTCATAAAGGACTAGGAGAAAATATTCGTGAAAAAATATCAAACAAAGCAATGAGAATGATTGTATCATTGATTGTTGTGGTTGCTATTTTTATAGGAAATATTGCATATGAAACTGGTAATATGACTGGTGGAGCAATGGGGATTGCAGTCATGCTACCTGATATCCCGTTAAATATTATAGCTATTATTATGGGAATAATAGCCATGATATTGCTTTTTTCTGGTAGCTATCAATATATCGAGAAGTTTTTGACAGCTTTGGTTTTTGTAATGGCATTTACTTTTATTATTACAACTTTTCTGTCTCAGCCTGATTGGGGAAAAGTGCTCAGTGGATTCCTTCCTAGCTTTCAAGATGTCAACTGGCTCAATGCTGTAGGTCTTGTAGGAACAACAGTTGTTCCTTATAATCTTTTTTTACATTCTTCCAGTGCAGCGCAAAGATGGCAAAACGAAAAAGATTTGAGCGATGCACGCATTGATACAATTTTATCTATTAGTTTAGGTGGGATTGTTTCGATGTGTATTGTCATTGTTTCAGCAACCAATTGTGCCGGTGTGACTATTCAAAATGCCAGTGATTTATCTCTAGCTCTGCAGCCGGTTTTAGGACAAGCTGCAAGTTATTTGGTCAGTATAGGATTATTTGCTGCGGGATTGACCTCAACAATTACAGCACCACTTGCTGCAGCATATGCAACTTGTGGTGTTTTGGGGATTAAGCAAGATATGAAATCAACAAAATTTCGTTTGATTTGGCTGATTGTCATTTTGGCAGGTATGATTTTCATCTTAGTGAATCAGTCAACACCGACAGAATTGATTTTAATTGCACAGGTTGCCAATGCTGTTATTTTACCAATTATGGTTATTTTCTTAATGTATTGTATGAATAGTCAGCAATTAGGTCAATATCGAAATCATTTTTTAAGTAACATTGCAGGTAGTCTTGTTTTATTGATAACAATTGCTTTATGTATTCAAAATATGATGAAATTATTATAAAAAACATGTTATAAATTCTATAACATGTTTTTTTGTCGTTTAAAGCAATATAATTTCATTCTAGATATTTGTATAATATTGTCGGCTTTAAAATAAGAGTGTTTCAAAAGCAATGATAGCTTCACCAAAAAAGGTGTTGGGATGATTCATATCATGAGAAAATGAATCATAATGTCCTATGACAATTGGCAATGAAGAGAGTTTTGTGATTGGGGAATGGGGATTTCCTAGGAAGCTGATAATGGAAACATGATTATGATAAGCTGTTTCAATAATTTCATTTAAGCGTGGTGTTTGACCTGAATAGGAGACAACCATAAAGATTGTATTATCAAAAAAATGTTGACTAAACATTTCCATATGAACAACACACATGGCTTGATAGCCTAAAAGGGTTAAGCGCTGTTGCATATATTCAGCAATGGGTGCAGAAAAACCTAGTCCAAAGACAATAATGCGTCTAGAACGATCTTGAAGCAAATCTTGGAATTTGTCACGAAAAGAACGATACTGCTGATGTAAGTCGATAGTTTCATTATCCTTGGTAGATGTCAGATGATAAATCATATCACTATAGCCATCAAAACCAAATTTATTACAGAGTTTATAAATGGTTGATGTACTTGTATAATTATCTTTTGCCATTTGACGTATACCAATTGACTTGAGTTCAGGAAGATGTTCTTGGATATAGGCAACAATTTGTTTTTCAAGATCATTAAGTTCATATTTTTCGGATAAATGTAAAATATTCATGAAAACACCTCCAAAACAATTATGTCATATTCAAAAGAAAGGAGCAAGAATTTAATGGCAAAAAAAATGTATGATCCATGGTCAAAAATTACAACAAGAAATGGCTATGCAGGTGATGAAGTGATTTCTGCTTTACAGAAATCTATCCGTAGAGGTTTAGAAGAACAGGCTTGTATGTTCGCATATGAATTATATATCTCATCACCACAGTTAGAAGAAAAATTATGGAGAAGATTATTAACAATTTCAGTAGAAGACATTGGAATGGGGAATCCAATGGCAGCTATTGTTGTGAACAATTTATATCAGATGAGCAGAGAATTTGATTATGCTGATGGAGATAGACCTATCTATTTTATTCATGCTATTAGATATATGTGTCAATCTGAAAAAGATCGTTCAAGTGATTTATTGAAAAATATCTGTATTAAATCTTTTGCAATGGGGAAATTACCAGAAATTCCTGATTATGCATTAGATAAGCATACACAACGTGGACAGGCGATGGGAAGAGATTCATTTCATTTCTTAAATGAGGCTAGTAAAGTTTATCCACAAAAAGAAGTTGATAATGATTATAAAGAACGATATGCAAAAATATTAGAAGAATATGATCCAGAAAATGTAACTGATACAGCATTTACATTTAATGGATGGCAATTTTAAAAGGGAGAGTAAAAAATGATTAGTCGATTAGAACAATTATTATCACCATTAGGAAATAAGCTAGGGAATCAAAGACACTTACAGGCTATCTCTAATGGGATGATGATGTCACTTGCATTAATTGTTGTAGGGTCAATATTTTTGATTATCGCGAATCCACCAATTAATTTGGATATCGTGGATATGAATACAGGAAATATCTTTTTAAAAGCTATGATTGCCTGGAAACAATGGGCAGTAGCCAATTATAATACCATTACCATTCCTTATACAATGACAATGGGATTGATTGGGTTGGTAACAGCTTTTGGAGTTGCTTATTCATTAGCAGAAACTTATCAAATGAAACCTGCTATCAATGGCATTATTTCTATGTGTGTATTTTTAATGATTTCTGCACCTGTCACAGATGGACAATTATCTATGACTTATTTAGGAGCAGATGGTTTATTTGTCGCTTTAATTATCGGTTTGATTTCAGTTGAAATTTGTCGTGTTGTTGGAAATAAAATGGTCTTTACATTTCCAGAGAGTGTACCAACTGCAGTTACAAACTTTGTGAATTCATTATTACCATTAGCTGCAAATATTATTATTATCTATGGTTTAAATCTTGTTTTAATGGGAGTCAGTGGTCAATCATTACCACAGTTTGTCATGAGTATTTTAACACCAGCTATTTCAGGTGTTGATAATGTTTGGGCTTATATGGGTATCTTTGCCTTTTCTAATATTTTATGGTTATTCGGTATTAACGGATCATCTATTATTTTCCCAATTGTATTCACATTAGGAATTACCAACTCTGGTCTTAATGCTGATTTAGTCAATGCTGGACAACACGCAGAAAATATCATGAACCTACAGATGTATAGATACGCTGTATTAGGTGGTGGAGGAAACACTCTAGGTCTTGTCTTATTAATGTGTTTCTCACATGTGAAACATCTCAAAACAATTGGACGTTTAAGTCTAGTACCAGGTATTTGTGGAATTAATGAACCTGTTATTTTTGGAGCACCGATTGTATTAAACCCAGTTTTAGCAATTCCTTTTGTTTTAATGCCATGTATTTCTATTGGGTTAGGATATCTTGTTCAAAGTCTTGGATTGGTAAGTATGGGATATATTGTTGATCCATCATTTACACCATTCTTTGCGCAAGGTTTCTTATCAGCGCTTGATATAAGAAATGTTATTTTTATGTGTGTACTGATTGTGATTAGTATGGCAGTATATTATCCTTTCTTTAAAGTTTATGAAAAATCAATTGCTCAAAAAGAGGGTGTTGATGCGTAAAAAATAGTCTGTTTAGACTATTTTTTTATGCATAATTTTGAATTGTTTTAATAATCTGAAATAATTCCGATGCTGTTTCTTTCTTTCCTGACAAAATCCAATAATAACATATATTAAAATAAGGAATAGTATAATAAATCATAAAATATTCCTTATGACTTTGAATAAAGTGATTTTCATGATTAAGGCTTTGTAAAACAGATTGTGTATTATATTTAGAAATATAAGGTAATAAGCCCCATTTGTTTAACGCTAATAACAATTGTGTATTTTCATCAAAGAACGAAATAAAATCTTGTATGGCTTCATCACTTGTAAAATAGTGAATATCTTTATATTTATTTTGAAAGGTTTTTTGGTGTGCCTGACGGTAGACTTCTTTTAAGATGTCTTCGATAGAGTGATAGTTATTATAAAAGGCATTTCTAGATACTTTTGCCTTTGTAACCAAAGATGTAATTGTGATTTGATCAAGAGATACTGTTTGAAGCATTTCAATCAATGCTGTTGTTATTTGCTTTTTAGAATATTCTGATTTATTCATATGAATCACCTATTTTCATTATAACAAATCCAAACAAAAAAGATAAGTTTGTCCTTATTTTCTATAACGGATTGATAAGCCCAAAAGAAAGATTTATATTATAAAAAAGGAGGCGTTATATATGAAAGATTATTTTGGATATAAAGACAAAGTTGCAGTTGTCACTGGAGCGGCATCTGGTATGGGAAAAGCAACAACAGAAATGTTGGTAGACTTAGGAGCAAAGGTTTATGCATTGGATTGGCAGGAAGTTAAAGTAGATGGTATCACACAATATATTCATGTAGACTTGAGTCAAAAAGAATCTATTGATCAGGCGTTTGAAAATCTTCCAGATCATATTCATTCTTTCTTTGGAATTGCTGGAGTATCAGGATCAAAAAATGATTTTATCACAACTTGTAAGATTGATTTATTAGCAAATAAGTATATTTGTGAAGAATTCTTAACAAAAAGAATGCAAAAAGGAGATAGTATCGCATTTATTACGTCAACTGGAGGAAATGGTTGGGAAAGAGATGATAATAAAGATGTTTTCTTACCAGTACTTCAGGCTAAAGGTTGGGAAGAAAGCCTTCAGGCATTAGAACAAACAGGCATGACACAAATGCCAGGAACAATGGGATATCCATTTAGTAAATTGGCAATGAACTATTATACAGTACAATTGCAGCAGACTTTTGCTTCTCAAGGTATTCGTGTGAATGCAGTTTTACCTGGATCAACAGATACTGGAATGAAAGATGAATTTACACAAATGGCTGGTGGAGAAGAAGGACTTCTTGCACATTGTGGTTATGCAGGACGTTTAGCAACCAGTGAAGAAATGGCTATGCCAGTTGTTTTCTTAAATAGTGATATGGCTTCATATATTTCAGGAGAACATTTAATTGTTGATTATGCGCAAACAAGTGAAGAAGTGGCAGGTTTGAAAACAGTAGAGCAAGTCATTTCATTAAAAGGTATTTTAGAATATATGAAAAATATGCAAAAATAAAAATACTAGACATAGGTTCGCCTATGTTTAGTATTTTTTCTAACTATATAAAATACTTTGATAATATTCTTTTGTCTTTTGTTCAAACGCTTGATTGATATGTACTTGCTTTTCAATGATTTCTGATTCCATTTGTTGAATCTGATTGTCTTGAGGTATTTGATCATCAGCAATGACATTAACTGTAGAGATAACAGCTTGGGGAAACTGGTTTTGTAAATCATTAATAGCTTGATGAATTTGATTTTGAATATGATTTTTAAAATAATTAAATATTGTATCCACAATAAGAAGTATCATATGTTTAAAATCATAATCTAAATCCACAACAACATAAGCACCTAAAGCTTGCTGTTGAGACATGGAATTTAAAGTGAATTGCTGAGTCAAATCCATTTTTTCAACAAAACATAATGGGCTATAAAAGACACGTTCTTCTTTTTTAAGAATAAATGGCTGATCTTGTGTTGGTTGAACAAAAAGAGTATCACCATACAAAGAAAAGATCACATTTTCATTATACACAGGTGTTAAAGTTTTCAAATGTGCAAGACCATCATATATCATTAATGCCATCTCTTCATTATAATTCATTTTTTCAACATAATTCTTGACATCACTTTGATGAATTGTTTCAATATATTCACATAATCTTTTCATAACCTCACCTCAAAAATGGAGTATAGCACAAAAAAGAAAAAAGGAAAATGTTTTCATAAAATTATTTTCAAATAATCATTGACTCTAAACCTAACTTTAGCGTTAATATATAGATAATGAGAATAGGAGGGATTGAATTGAAAACAAAGAAATTAACCTTTGGAGCTATGTGCCTGGCCTTATCTTTATTATTACCACAGGCTTTCCATATGATTGGTATGCAGCAGGCAGGGTCTGTCTTTTTACCTATGCATATTCCTGTTTTTATTGGTGGTTTATTATTGGGTCCTATTTATGGATTGTTTTTAGGAATCTTTGCGCCACTAACAAGTTTTGTTGTGACAGGTATGCCTAGTGCAGACCGTGTCTTATTTATGATGTGCGAACTGGCAACTTATGGAACAGTCAGTGGATTGCTATTTCATCAGTTCCATTTCGCTCAAAAGAAATGGGGAGCTCTGTCAGCTTTAGTTATTTCCATGCTGGCAGGAAGAGTTGTTTATGGTATTGTGATTTCCATTGCAACTTATCTGTTCAATATTCCTTTAGGAGGATTGCCAGCAGTCATTGCAGCAACGACAACAGGAATACCAGGTATTATCATTCAGCTGATATTTGTACCTACTGTTGTCATGGCCATTATCAAAGGAGGCTATTTTGATGAATTTGCAGCAGTTGAAAGAAAAGCTTAAGGAAGATGAAGCAACGTTAGTTGCGAAAGTCAAAGGAGAAATCTATGAATCACATCTTCATGGGATAGGACCGATACTGAATCCAATGAAAGAGAATCAGCACTTTTTTGAAGATGCGATAGTGGTCGATAGAGTGATAGGCAAAGCAACTGCGATGTTATTAGTCTTATCAAAGGTTCAATATGTATATGCCTATGTGATGAGTGAGAAAGCCAAAGAGATATTTGATCTGTATGATATTGAATATGGTTATGAAGAAACAGTACCTTATATTATTAATAGAACACATGATGGAATGTGTCCTATGGAAAAAACTGTTTATGAAATGACAGATTTAGATGAGGCTTTTGAAGCCTTGAAAAATAAACAAAAAGAATTAATGTCAAAGTAAAATGCATCTTGATATGATGAACTGACCTTCAAAAGTTGAATTCATCAACTTTTGGGGTCATTCATAATCAGGATGCTTTTTTATAAGTCTTTTTTCATATAAACGACATCATCCATAGGATTATCATAATAAGCATCAATTTCATAAAATCCAAAATGATGATAAAGACGTATAGCCTTCTGTAAAGGTAAAATTGTATCAAGAACCATTTCCTGATATCCATCCTTTTGAGCTAAGGATATGATTTTTTGAATGAGTTGATATCCAATTTGGAGATGACGATATTCCTTTTTCACAAATAATCTTTTCATCTCACAACGTGTCTGATTGTGTTTATGTAAAGCCACACAACCAATGGCTTTGTTCTGATGATAAGCGACAATCAGATGTCCATGGGGTGGTAAATATTTTTGAGATAAATCATCATATTCTTGCTCAATATTTTGAAAATCTAAATTTCTATGAAGCTCTTGTATGTATTCTTTAATTAATTGAACAATCTGATCATGATGTTCTTTAGGATCTTGTCTGTATTCCATTGTTTTCACCTCGTTATTGATTATTATAACACAAAAATACTTGAGCTTAAGGACTTCTATTATATAATAGGAGTGAGAAGGAGTTGTATAGTGTGAAAAATATGTATAATTATCCACGCCCTCAGTTATATCGAGAAAACTTTATATCTTTGGATGGTGAATGGCTACTTAATCATCAATTCATACAAGTGCCCTATCCCCCGCAATCTTCATTATCAAGTTATCAGGGAGATATAAAGGATCAGTTATTTTATCAGAAAACATTTGTTTTGGATGAAAAACAAATCAGTAAAGATAAGATGATTCATTTACATTTTGGAGCAGTTGATCAAATCGCTAAGGTATATGTTAATCATCAATGTGTAGGTGAACATCGTGGCGGTTATTTACCATTTTGGTTTGATATTACATCATTTGTGAAAACTGGAGAGAATCTTTTGGAAGTGAAAGTCACGGATCAGCTTTCGCCTGTTTATCCTTATGGTAAGCAGAGAAAGAAATCTGGAGGCATGTGGTATACACCAGTTTCTGGTATATGGCAGAGTGTCTGGATTGAAATAGTGAAACCTCATTACATTCAAAGCTTAAAAATCACACCAACACTCGAAAGTATTCATCTTCATGTAGAAACATCTGCAGAAGACTATCAAGTGAAAATTATAGGAGATTCTCTTATTTTACAGGAGACTTTTCAATCAAAGGATATTGATATAATCATTCCACAGGAAGAAAGACATCTATGGGATGTGGATAACCCTTATCTCTATCAAATTCACATTGATACAGAAGATGATCATGTTGAAAGTTATTTTGCTTTAAGAACAATAGAAATTCAAGATCAAAAGATTTTACTCAATCAAAAACCTATTTTCTTACATGGTGTTTTAGATCAAGGTTATTATCATGATGGTTTGTACTTGCCTAAAGAGATGAATGAATATGAAAAAGATATTTTAAGAATGAAACAATTAGGATTTAACTGTTTAAGGAAACATATTAAGATTGAGCCAGAAGCCTTTTATTATGCTTGTGATCGTTTAGGAATGTTGGTTATACAGGATCATGTAAACAATGGACAGTATCATTATTTTTGGGATACAGTCCTGCCTAATATAGGTTTGAAATATCGCAAAGATACTATCATAGTTAATGAACTACAAAAATATATTTTTCAAAAGCATATGCTAGAAACTTTACAGCATCTCTATAATCATCCATGTATCGTAGGTTATACAATTTTTAATGAAGGATGGGGTCAAGTCTGTTCTGATGAGATGTACAAATTATGTAAAGATTATGATGACTCTCGTTTTTATGATGCAACATCAGGATGGTTTCATCAAAAGTTAAGTGATGTTCAAAGTGAACATGTCTATTTTAAAAATAAAAAAATAAAAAAGAAAATGAATAGACCAATTTTATTAAGTGAATGTGGAGGGTATAGTCGTTTGATTGAAAATCACACTTATGCAAAAAAGTCATATGGTTATGGAGCAACACATAATGAAAAAGAACTCACGGATAAAATTGTTCAAATGTATGAAGAGATGGTTTTCCCATCTATTGAAAATGGATTATGTGGCTGTATTTATACACAATTATCAGATATTGAAGATGAAATCAATGGTTTATATACATATGATAGACAAGTCTGTAAAGTAGACCAGCAAAGAATGTTAGATATTAAAAATCGTCTCCAACAAAAATGGAATGAAAACAATAAGGAATGAGTGCACGCTTCATTCCTTTTTCTTATCTTTTTATTTGTCTAATTTATAGAGTTTTTTATATAGTTTTAGTGATTGTTAATATATGAAAAACACAGCATTATAAGTAATACTGTGCTTGTGCATGCCACATCTCATAATATTTTCCGCCTTTATCTAAAAGCAGTTCTTGATGTGTACCTTGTTGAATAATTTTTCCTTTATCAAAAACAATGATTTCATCACAAAATTGACATGAAGACAATCTATGACTAATATAAATCGCTGTTTTATTTCCAATAATCTTATCAAATTGATGATAAATTTGTGATTCAGAAATAGGATCTAAGGCAGCTGTGGGTTCGTCCAGTATAATAAGTAAAAAGTATCCAGTGAA
>NZ_JBVAYN010000033.1:0-22389 GCF_055420065.1 Massilimicrobiota sp. mt181 | reverse complement strand
ATTAAATTGAAAGATAAGATATCAATTATAGTACCAATATATAATGTTGAGATATATTTAAGGAAATGCATTGATAGTATATTGAATCAAACTTACAAAAATATAGAATGTATTCTTGTGGATGATGGCTCTCCTGATTTGTGTCCGCAAATTTGTGATGAATATCAAAAAAAGGATTCTAGAGTTAGAGTGATTCATAAAAAAAATGGTGGATTGTCATCAGCACGTAATGCTGGTTTGAATATAGCAACTGGAGAGTATATAGGATTTGTCGATAGTGATGATTTTATTCACCCACAAATGTATGAAATACTTATGTATGCAATTAAAAAAGATAATTTAGGTATGGCTAGTTGTAGAATGAAATATGTTTATACATCTAGTGATGTGAATTTTTCTCACTATAATATTAAGGATGAAATTAAAAATTCAAAAATAATTACATGTGAAGAATTAATCGATAGTTATCCTTGGATGTATAAGAAATTATTTGTCACCGTTATGCCAAAACTTTATAAAAAGGAAGTATTTAATGATTTGAGGTTTTGTGAAGGTAAAATATATGAAGATAATATGATTTATTTTCCTGTTTTGTATAATTCAAAAAAATGTATTGAAACACCTTTAGAATTGTATTTTTATGTTCAAACTGACAATAGCATAATAAGAAGTAAGTTTTCAGAAAAAAATTTATGTGATATTGATGTGCAACTTGAATTTAGAAAATTTTTTAAAAATCATAATTTTTTTCGCCAAAAAGAAATGGCTGAACGAATATATTTGGATAAAGTTCTGTATTATACTTATTTGCTATTAAAAAAAGACAACAGAGATTACTTAATTTATTTGGAACCTTATCATAAAAAATTATTAGAGATAAAAGAAGAACTTTTAAAAAACAAGAAGATACATTTTTTTCAAAAGATGGCGTTAAAAACATTTTTTGTTTCTAAATGGATTTCAAAAGTTTTTTATATATTATTTGATAGATATGAAAGAAATTTGGAGGATTAATAATGAGTAATATTAATGTTTCTTTAATTGTTCCTATATATAATGCAGAACATTCTTTAGAAAAATGTCTTAGTAGTTTAGTGAATCTGAAATTCGAATTTTATAATATTATTCTCGTAAATGATGGATCTACTGATAATAGTGAAAAGATTTGTTTAAAATATAAAAAAAAATATAGGAATATTGAGTATTTTTTTAAGAAAAATGGAGGAGTATCTTCTGCTAGGAATTTTGGGATTAAGAAAGCTACTGGTAAGTATATCGGTTTTGTTGATAGTGATGACTATGTTTCGGAAACATATTTAAGTGATTTATATGATGAAACTGTAGACATGTCAATAGGAAGTTGTTATGATGTTGATATTAAAGGAAAAGTTTTAAAACTATCTAATGTTTATAAAAGTGGTAAATTTAGTAAAAAAGATATTAATTATATAAGGCTTTTTGAATCAGGGCTATTAGGAACATGCTGGGGAAAATTATTTTCAAAACGAGTAATTGATAATGTTAAATTTGATGAAGATTTATATGTAGGAGAAGATGGACTTTTTGTTAATGATTGCTATTGTAGATCATCTGTGATTAATTTAGTCGAAAAAGCAAATTACTTTTATGTAAAAGGAAATATGAATTCTTTATCAAATTGCAAGTCTCCTTTAGATTTGTTAGATATGAAGATGTATGCAAATGATAGGATAGTTGAAATTTTAAAAAAAGATAATCAAATTGATTCAGAAAGTATAAAATTTAAAAAAAATATTGGATATCGCAATTATGCTAATTGTTTTACATATGTTTTATTTAAGAAAACATGTTCATTTGTTGAAAAAGTAAGAATTCTAAAATACTTATACCAGAAAAGCTATTTTAGTTATTTTAGTAGTAATATAGATGATATAATGATTTATGAATCACCAAAATATAGAATGCTTATAAAGGAGAGAAGACCAGTATTTTTACTTATATATGTTGAATTAGCAAAAATGAAGAGGAGAATTTTTTATGGAAAAAAATAAGGAATGGACAACAATAATTACACCAAAAACAAAATTATTAGATCTAGATTTTAAAGAATTGTGGCAATATAAAGATTTAATAGTTATGTTTGTAAAAAGAGATTTTAAAACAATGTATAAACAAACGGTATTAGGACCGCTATGGGTTGTTATCAATCCTATGTTAACTACATTAATGTTCACAGTGGTGTTTGGTGGTATTGCTAATATATCTACAGATGGTATGCCACAGTTTGTTTTCTATATGGCAGGAAATACAGTATGGTCATATTTTTCAACATGTTTAACGAAAACAGCAAATACATTTATAAGTAATTCAGCAGTATTTGGAAAGGTATATTTTCCTAGGCTGGTATCACCTATCTCAACGGTGTTATCAGGATTAATTAATTTCTTTGTACAATTTGTTATGTTTATGGTTTTTGTCATATATTATGCAATGAATGAAAATGCAGTTCAACCTAACATATACATATTATTAACACCAATATTATTGTTATTGATTGCAATGCTTTCATTGGGATTTGGAATTATTATATCTTCACTTACGACTAAATATAGAGATCTTTCAATTTTAGTTACTTTTGGTGTTCAGTTATGGATGTATGCAACACCTGTTGTTTACCCTATTTCACAAATACCATTACATTGGAGAAATCTTATGTTATTGAATCCAATTGCACCAATTGTTGAAACTTTTCGATATGCTTTTTTAGGTAGTGGAACAATTCCATGGTTTTACTTAGGTATAAGTGTTATAACAACTATAGTTGTTTTGTTTATTGGTATTGTTTTATTTAATAAAGTTCAAAAAACATTTATGGATACTATTTAGGAGGATGCATATGGAAAGAGAGTTAGCTATAAAAATAGAGAATGTAAAAAAACAATATCGTTTAGGTGCTATAGGAGGAGGAACACTTCAAGGTGATTTACAAAGCTGGTGGGCTAAAGTAAGAGGTAAAGAAGATCCGAACTCAAAAATTGGTCAAAAAACATATTCTGGCAATGAAAGATTTTATGCATTGAATGGAATTAGTTTTGATGTTTATAAAGGAGAACGCTTAGGAATTATAGGAGGAAATGGTGCTGGAAAATCAACAACATTAAAATTGTTGTCAAGAGTGACAGCTCCGACAGAAGGAACAATTTATATTAATGGAAGAATATCAAGCATGTTGGAAGTTGGGACAGGATTTCATCCTGAACTAACTGGTAGAGAAAATATATATTTAAATGGTGCTATCTTAGGTATGTCTAAAGCAGAGGTTGATAGTAAGATTGAAGATATTATTGATTTTAGTGAATGTCGTCAATTTATTGATACACCAGTTAAAAGATACTCATCAGGAATGTATGTAAAGCTTGCATTTGCAGTAGCTGCTCATCTTGATTCAGAAATTTTGATTATGGATGAAGTACTTGCTGTTGGAGATATGGCATTTCAAAAGAAATGTATTAAGAAGATGAGTGAGGTTGCTGAAAACGAAGGTCGTACAGTTTTATATGTTAGTCATAATATGAATACAATTAGGCAATTATGCGATAGATGTATTGTTCTTGATCATGGAAGTGTAATATTTGATGGTAATGTTGAAAATGCAATAGCTATATATATGGATACATCAGATCAGTTAAAAAACTTTTATGATTATGCAGATATTAAACGTTCACCTAATGAAACTCGAAATTTGCAATTATTAAAACTAGTTACAACAAATCAATTAGGGAGTAAAGTTTATCAAGGCGAAGATTTTAATTGTATATTATATTGTAAAACTAATAAAAAAATACAAAATGTTGGAATTAGATTTGAAATATATTATTATGATGGAACTTTAATTGGAACAATGTTTTCTGATAAGTCTATAACTTCCGAGGCTAATAAAATGATAGATTTAAAAATAAAATTTTCTACAAAAAATTTTGCTACTGGCAAATACAGAGCAATTGGGTTAGCCTATGAGTATGATCAATACGGTAATCAAATTGGAGTGGATAGAGTTGATCCGGCTTTTGTATTTGAAATTATTCAGCGTGATGATTCTCTAGTATGGCTTCATCAGTATTGGGGAAATGTTAAATTTGATGATATAATTATTGAAGAAATGAGGTTTTCGGAATTATGAGAATAACAGTATTTACACCAACGTTTAATAGGGCATACATTATAGAGAAGTTATATCAATCATTAAAGAAACAAACATTTAGAGATTTTGAATGGATAGTTATTAATGATGGTTCCATTGATAATACTAATGAGCTTTTTAAAGAAATTATGATAGATTCTCATGATTTTTCTATTCGTTATTTTTCAGTACCAAATGGTGGAAAGCATAGAGCAATTAATTTAGGTGTAAATTTAGCACAAGGCGAGTTATTTTTTATTGTAGATTCTGATGATTACTTAACGGATAATGCATTAGAAATTATAGATAATATTGAAAAAGGTATCCCACAAGCAAAAAAAAATGAATTTGCTGGAATTTGTGGTTTAAGAGGATATGATGAAAAAAATTACATAGGAACTACATTTGAGAAAGAGAACCAAGATACACTTGATATAACTGTATTAGAAAGAGAAAAGTATAATATATCTGGTGATAAATCTGAAGTTTTTTATACAAGTATATTAAAAAAATATCCTTTTCCTGAATTTAAGAATGAAAAATTTGTAACAGAATGTGTTGTTTGGGATAAAATAGCTCATGATAATTATAAATTGAGATTTTTTAATGAAATAATATATATATGTAACTATTTACCAGATGGATTAACAGCAAATTATAAACAATCATTAATAAAATCTCCTAAGGGATATGCATTATATATTTATCAAAGCGATAAATATAAAAAGATAAAGGGTTTAGAAAAGTGGAAAACTTATTATTGTTATTATAATGAAGAAAGAGACAATCTTAATTATTTTCAAATGTCAAAATATTTACATATGAATTTTTTTAAATTTTATTTTAGAATTTTAGGAATGAAAATATTCTATACATTATATGATAAATATGAGTAAATATAATTTTAATTAGTGATATAACTAAAATATAGAACTATCTTTTCTTAAAGGATTCAGACTTCTTTTAATGATTTTTTAGATTTATAAATCAATCTTTCTTGACTGCACTAATACTTTTTAACGAATAAAGTTTTTGTTTTTAAGTGAGTTTTAGTGTTAATTGATTGTATTAAACTTTATAAAATACTGTTTATACGTACATAATACTTACTTATATTCAACCTTTACTATATTGAATATATAGTTTAGTGATATGAGAGTATATTTATCTTCTTTTTTATCATTAAGCTTGGATTCAATTTAAAAAATTTTATCATATATATTTATAATCTGATTTTCTAAGATACTTGGCTATGTAGATTAATCTTGTCTTTATGAATATGTTTTAGTTCCTATTGAGTTTCTATCAAAAGAAGTTATTTGCTTTGCAATGTTATGATGCAAACATTGAATTAAAAGAAATATATGAAATATTTTAATAGATGCATAATATGAATAGGCGAAGTCTAAAGACCTTGCCCCTTTCCAAACGCAGTGGGCACCTTTCAATACACTGCGCTTTCCACATTCAGTATCATTCATTGATGAATGTGATTATGCAATTGTAAAATGAATATCTCATGTTGTTATGGTCTGTTCTACACAGGAAAAAAAATAACATAGATGTAACCTCATTGAGGCATTTGGATTTCGTATAATCAACTGAATGCTGACATCCTTCGACATGTCCAAGCTATTACCCTTGGCATTTGGTTACTATGATGTCTCCGTTACCATGGCACAAAGATGTGCTTTAGATAATCCCGTAGTTTGCATTCCATATAGTGTCTCTGTGGTTAGGTACCTATTTCGTCTATTGACTTACTGATAGTAAGCTGTCAGCTACACCTGTCTGCATAATACCTTTCTTATATATTATGTATATAGCTGATATCAGGAGTGGAACCTGATAGTAATCTGGACCTATAGACTTAGGTTCAGCCAATCAAGGTTTTACCGTACACAGCCTAGCTTGCCAAGTCACTCGTTCATAGAACTAATCTTGGCTTTATCGACATGCTGTGGTCCCCGTTGGGATCCCCCTCAAGGCAAGTCGGTTACTTTACAATGTCTGACAGGAACATTGATTTCAAAAAGAAATATATATGAAACGCCTTCAACGGCGCACTGAAAGGAGAATATCAAATGTCAATTCCTAAAATTATCCATTATTGTTGGTTTGGTAGTAATGAAAAGTCTAAATTAATAAAAAAATGTATTAGAAGTTGGAAAAAATATTGTCCTGACTATGAAATAAAAGAATGGAATGAAAACAATTTTAACATAAATATTAATGATTATGTTAAAGAAGCTTATCAAGAAAAAAAATGGGCATTTGTAACTGATTATGCGAGATTGTGGATTGTATATAATTATGGAGGAATTTATTTAGATACAGATGTTGAATTGATTAAAAGTTTAAATAGTTTATTAGACAATAAATCATTTTTTGGATCCGAGGATAATCAATATATCGCTACAGGGTTAGGGTTTGGTGCAGAAAAAAAGAATGATTTGGTAAAGAAAATGATGGATGAATATGAGAATATTCATTTTATAAAAGAAGATGGTTCATATGATTTATTGCCTTGTCCACAAAGAAACACTTTGTCAGTTAAAGAATTATTATTGGCAAATAATTTTGATACAATCATTAAGAGTGAATATGGAACAATTTATCCAAAAGAATATTTTGCACCTTTAGATTTTCATACTAGAGAAATGAAAAAAACGAAAAATACATATTCTATACATTGGTTTGATGCATCTTGGTATGATACAGAACAAACAAAAGCATATAAAAAAAGAAATAAAAATCTACGAAAGGATTATTGGCTTCACATGCCTAATAGAATTTTAAGAAATATTATGGGTGAACACAGGTATATGAAACTTAAAAAATTTTTTAAAAAATAGATATTAATAAGAAGAAAAAATATTTATTATATTGAACATATATAAATTATACGATTTATTAAATAAGGAAAAATAATAAGTTATGATTACATCTTTTATATTTAATGATGGAGGAAGTTTTATGTCATTAGTTAGTATTATTATTCCTGTTTATAATAGAGAAAAATACATAGAAAAAACATTATTATCAGTGTTAAAGCAACCAAATTTTGATTATGAAATCATTATTATAAATGATGGTTCAACTGATAAAAGTTTACAAATTTGTGAGATGTATTCAAAACAGTATGATTGTATAAAAATTTATTCACAAGAGAACAAAGGTGTTTCAGCTGCAAGAAATTTAGGCATTAAAAAATCATCTGGTAAATATATAATGTTTCTAGATAGTGATAATTATTATGTTGATAATTTTTTTGATAATCAACTTGAAAGTGAATTAAAGAATGATTATGACTTATTAGCTTATTCTTCATATGTATCAAATATAAAAAGAAATAGATATGCAGTTGAACAAAGATTCAAAGATATGGTAATAAGTTGTTGTCAATGGACACCAACTGGACATTTTGGATCATGTATTTATTTAAAAGAAATGCTAATTAAAAATGATATATGGTTTGATGAAGGTATTAGGATAAATGAAGATCTAGCTTTTAAATTTAAAGCATTTCATTGTGCTAACAAAATAAGATTTTTATCTAAGTTTTGCCATATTTATAATAGTACAGCAAAATCCACATCAAAGCACTTAGGGTGTCAGTATGATTATGTTGATGTATGGTATAGAACATATGATTGGCTAAAAGATAGACCTTATCAACAAAACACTCAAGCATCAGTTCATTATGTAAGATTGAAAATGACTTCAAGAATGTTGTTATATGCGAAAACATATATACAAGTAGGACATAATCAAGAAGAATTAATAATAGAACTAAAATTAAGAAATGGATACGATATGTTAATGTCTATCAATGATCAACAAATTCTTCCGTACTTAAAGAAAGATTTATATTTATTTCAAAATGATATGAAAGCATTTATATCTAAGGCTAGAAAAGAAGGAAGTATTATTAAAATAGGTAGAGTTTTATTGCATATTCCTTTAGTAAGGTATTTAAAGGACAAAAAGCAATATAATTTAAATCAAATTTATTAATCGTTCTATTATTCATATATAGTATGAAATTTGTAAGTGGGAAAGGTGAATATTTTGATGAAAGAACTAACAAAAGATGAATCAAAAATACTTAAAGGTATAGCAATATTATTTATGATTGGCTTACATTTATACAATACACTTGATTATGAAAATTTATATCAGCCACTTTTATATATTGGAGATAAACCATTAATCTATTATATTTCTTTTTTGTTTGACGCATGTGTACCTATTTATTGCTTTTGTAGTGGTTATGCAATGTATTTAAAACAATCGATTTATATTAAGGATAATATAAAAAGAATATTTAAATTTGTAAAAAGGTATTGGATAGTATTAGTTTTAACTTGTATAGTAGGAATTATTCTTCATAATCCTTCTATACCAGATAATGTTTTAACTTTTATTGGAAATCTAACTCTTGTTAATATATCATATGTTGGAGCATGGTGGTTTGTACAAACATATGTTTTGTTAATTTTGCTAACTCCATTTATTATAAAGATGATAAATAAGTATGAAAAAATAACACTATTAGTTGTTTTTGTGATATATTTTATAGCTTTTTATTTTAGAATTATGGATCCTATGAAATCTCATATATTTATATTAGATGTAATCATAAATGTTTTAGTTTTATTAGGTACGTCTTTATTTCCATTTGTTGTTGGAATGTATTTTTATAAAAATTTAATTATATCAAAGCTTCGTACTCAATTTGGGTACAATAATATTATTGCTGGTTTGATTATAATTATTTGTATCTTATTGCATATATTCATAAAAAATATGATTATTGCACCTTTTATAGCAATCATATTTATACTAGGCTTTTCTTTGATACATTTTCATCCAATTATTAGAAAAATATTACTTTATTTTGGTAATCATTCAACGAATTTGTGGTTAGTACATATGCAATACTATATGATATTTACACCAACTGTTGTATTTTATACACATACAGTTATTGGATGTTTGGTTATTTTATTAGGAATGTGTATTATTACATCATATCTCATTAATTTTTTAGAAAATGTATTATTTAAGTATTTAATCCATTAAGAGAGTTAGAATATATATTATCATTTTACAATATCTTAATTGTATCTTTATTTTTATAAGCAAGAATAAATAAAAAAAGTCTCCTATAATAAATACGTCCAAAAAATACAGGATAAATTTGTTGGGAGGAAAAGATTGTGAAAAAAGTGAAAGTAAAGAAAATTGCTTCGGGTATGCTTGTCACAACAATGATGATAACTTCACAAGTAGGAGGAGTATATGCATTAGAAAATACGACAACTCTTGATCATCAAAATCAAGTTCAACAGATTGTGACACCATTATCAAATAGTTTAGTCACTGTTAATGGTGGGAATTTATCATCACAGGGTTACGAGTCATTTGCCCAGGCAATGCAAGCTATTGAAGATGATGAAGGACAAGATTATACAATTGTATTAAATGATGATGTCAAATTAGAGGCAAACGAAGGAACAAATAAAGTTCGTTTGGCACATAAGAATATTGTCATTAATGGAAATGGACATAAGTTAACACAACCAGTGACTTCAAGAAATTATATTTATACTTATGGTGATTTGACATTGGAGAATGTCCAATTAGATATGAAAAAAACATATCTTGATGTTTACGGTGAAGGTGTAACTATTGAAGTAAAAGGTAATGTAAGTGGAACTTTAGAATTGATTCGTGATGAATCTAATGATGAAAGTTCTAAGACGAATCAGATTATTGTTCATGCACCTATAAAGAAATCAACAATTGGTTCTATTAATGGAAATGGAAAAAATGGAACAACACAAATTATTTTAAAAGGATATGGATCAAAGACAACACCAGCCATTAAAAATAATTATCCTGGTGTAGGATCAAGTAGTGATGGATCAAAACCAGCTGCATTTATTTTAGATAATTCATATATTGTTGCAGAGTCTGCTTTCAATTGGGGTAATCTTTATCTGGAAGGAGAAAGTGGAATCTCAATAACAGGAACATTGCAATATGCCACAATTCCAAACTATTATGTAGCAGATAATGCGAAAGCAACACTTTTTGTTAAAAAGTTTGTGGGTGGATTTGGATGTTTAAAAGTGAGTGGCGAAGTCACAGGACAAACTGAAATTCATGTTAGTGGAAATACAATGCCCCAAATTGGTGATGTTTTAGTTCAGGCACCAAATGGAAAAGATGATTCATTTGTTTTAGTTGGTGTTCCTGGAATGGAACTTGTACGTCAGGATAATGGTAACTATGAAGTTGCAAAAGCAAAACCAATTGTTTCTATCAGTAGTGAAACATTGAATGAAAGCTTTACATCTATAGATGAGGCTATTGCAGCCATTCAGACAGCTGTTGAAGCTGGGTCAACAGAAACTTACACAATTCATTTATTAAAAGATGTGACATTGACTGAAAATCTTGTTTTGCCAAATACAGCTATCATTCTTGATGGAAATAATCATGTTTTAGATGCAACTGAAAATGTTGAAAAAATTGATGTAACGAAATCATTGGTTATGAGAAATATGCAACTTTCTTTAGAAAATTCAACACTTCATTATGCACCAATCTCTGGAACAAAAGATCGTGTTATTGAATTAGAAAATACAGTGACAGGACATGTCAAAGAAATATTAGATGATTCTCAAAAAGGATATCTGGATATTAAATTATATAATACTGTTCAGGTTGATAAAGTCATTGGAACAAGTCGAACAAGTGGTAGTCGTTTAACTGATTTATATCTAACAAATTATGGAACAGAAGAGCAACCATTTGATATTTCACAGATGGTAGAAAATATGGCCGCTGTAGAATTGAATCAAAGTTATATTTCTGTATCTGGAGATGCAACAAATTTAGGAGTTATAAGAACTGATAGTGTCAATACAACAGCTGGAATTGTTGTGAGTGATGATGCGACAATTAATAAATTATCTATTGGTGAAAATCCAAAGTTTAAAGTTATCGTAGAAGCTGATAAGGTATTAACAATTCAAGAAAAATCAGGACTTGATAATAGCTATATTCCTTTGCAGCTTAACGGAACTTTAACTGATGGACAACTCGTTATTCAATATCAAGGTAAAGAAGATAGCAATATGGAAAATATGTTTGATTTTCATGATGAAAATGCTAAGCTCTATTATGAACAATCTACAAAAACATATAAAATTAGCTTACCTGCCGATATAAAAATAAATGCTGATCAATCAATTGGTGATAATTCAATTTATAGTCAAATTGCACTTGATATTCAAGATAATCAAGGTATTGATGATATCATCATCAATGGTCAACAATATGATATCAATAGTGAAAAACTATTATCTATTTCTTCATTAGATGAACAATGGTCTTTCCAAAATGGTCAAAATGTTATTGAAGTTTATGATGTCACAGGATTAAAATCAACTTATTCATTTATTTTAGATCAAACATTACCTACAATCATTGTTCAAGAAAGTGTTGGACAAGATAATCATTATAGCCAAGTCTCTTTTGAAATGAAAGATAATCATGGTCTTGATTATATTGTTGTGAATGGACAGCAATATGATTTAGAAGGAGCAACATCATTTGTTTTATCTTCTTCTCAACAACAATGGAATATAAAAGAAGGAGAAAATGTTATTGAAGTGTATGATTTAGCTAAGAATCATAGTACTTATCAATTTATCTATGATACAACAGCTCCAGAAGTTACATATGAAATCAATGATCAACAAGTGATTATTCATGCTCAAGAAGAAATAACTTTCAATCAAGATGGATGGACACAAGTAGATAATTACACTTGGGCTAAGACTCTAGCTCAAGAAACTCAAATTGATCTTGTTGTTACTGATTTAGCTGGAAATCAATCAAATCTTCATATTGATATTCCACAAAATAACGTAGATCAACCAACAGATGATAATCAAAATCCAGATGACAATAACAATACTTCTGATAATCAACCTATTGAAAAGCCATCTGTAGAAGTTGTACCTGATAATGTAGATCAAAATAAGAATCAACAAACACAAACGAATGAAACACAAACAAATGTACAAACTGGTGATTCATCATTATTATCTTTATATGCATCATTAGGATTGATATCATTATCATCATTTATCTATTTGAATAGAAAATCTTTAAGAAAACATTAGGAAATATAAATTGTAAGATTAAAAGCTGTATTTATACGTTTATATAACGTTATAAATACAGCTTTTTTTAATTTTATATTTATTTTCTATCATCACTAAAAATTTAGTAAAAAAATTAAGATGTTTATTATTAAAAATATGAAAAAACACCTAAAATAATAAGAAATATGTATAAAAAAGTTAAATAAATATAAAAAAATGAGTAAAAATTTACTAAAATTATTTACAAATATTGTAAAACTCATTATAATGAAAGCGTATTCGTTGGATTGCTTGTTTATGTGATATTTAAGTCAGCATAATAATATCGACTCAATCAAAATCAACTGATACTACTTTAAAGAAAGGAATGATAAAATGAGAGGAAAAGTATTAAAGATTGCATTATCTTTAACAACGTCTTTTAGCTTGTTAGGTGCTAACTTTGCTTCAACTTTAGCAGCAACACAAGCAACAACTGGATTAGATACTGAATATGACATGTTGGAATTGGAAAGAACTAAACCTGGTGATAATTTACTTACAAACAGTAGTTTTGAAAATAATGGCGCAGGTTGGAGAAAAACAGGAGATGGTCAGTTTACAAATTATCCAGGGTGTGCAGCAACTGGTGAATATTGTGGATTATTACCAACTAATTCTGCCAATGCTTCTGTTTATCAGATTGTCAAATTGAAAGCTCATACAGATTATCGAGTAACTGCAAAGATGCAATTTGGTGCAGAAGGTTCTGAAGCTTATGTTGCTATTAAGACAACAACAGTTGAGAATTTAGATCCTGCAATTCAAACAACGGTGAAATGTGAAGCTGGAGAAGCTTGGCAATACAAAGATGTTGTATTTGAATTTAATAGTGGTGAAAATACAGAAGTTTCATTAGCATTCTTAAAATGGACAGAAGATACTTCAAGTTCTATATATAAATCACAAGTGTATATTGATGATGTGACATTAACTGAAGTGAATGCAGGAACAGTTGAACCAGAAGATGAAGTTTATGATGTCATCTGGAAAGATGAATTTGATGGACAAACTGGAGATGTGGATTCTAATGGTCTTAATACTGATGACTGGGGATATGAATTAGGATGTGTTAGAGGTGTTGAACAACAACATTACACAAAGGATAAAGAAAATGTTCATGTTACTGATGGTAAATTAGTATTAGAAGTTACTGATCGTGAAAAGGAATATCAATATCAAAATCCTAGAGGTGATAGACAAGTTATTTATAATTCTGGAAGTGTAAGAACTCATGGGAAACAGGAATTCTTATATGGACGTATTGAAATTTTAGCAAAACTTCCTGAAGGTCAAGCAACATTCCCTGCATTTTGGACTTTAGGTTCTGATTTTACTTTAGATGGTTCTATCAATGGAGAACAAGGTGATGGATGGCCAGTTTCTGGTGAAATTGATATTATGGAATCAATTGGTAATCCAAATGTAGTCTATCAAACTTTGCATTATGCTCAAACTGTTGGAGATGATAATGGAAAGTATGCTGGAAATGGTAAAACAACATCTATTACTACAGAAGGCGTTCAAATCGATGGAGAAACATATCACGTTTTTGGAATTAACTGGTCTGAAAATAAAATGGAATGGTATATTGATGATCAAATTGTAAGAACAGTAGATTATAGTGATGATCCTACTGCTCAAGCAGCTCTTAATAGACCTCAATATATTCAGTTAAATTTTGCAACTGGTGGAAATTGGCCAGGAGATGCTGGAACTAATTTAGCTGGACAACAGTTTAAAATTGAATATGTATATTATGCACAAAACCAAGAACAAAAAGAAGCTGCCGCAAAATATTATGCTGATACAGTTTCTGTTGAAGCTGATGATGTGACAATTTATCAAGGAGACATTCCTGATTTATTAGAAAATGTAACATTAAAAGCTGGTTCTGCTAATGTAGATTCTTCTCAATATACAATTGATTATTCTATTGATAATGAACATATGTTTACAACAAATCCTGTTTTAACAGATGGTTCAACATCTAATGATACAAATCAAACAAAAGTTGAATGTTTAGTTAATAGTGTTGAAAATAAAGATAAAATAGCGAATTTAGCACCTGGTGAATATAACATTCATTATTCAGCAATGCATGATACAAAACCATCAGTGCGTAAAACTGTTAAATTAACTGTTAAAGAACGTACTTTCCCAAGTGATTACGATTTAAATGGTATTATTGGTGAAAAATTAAGTACTATTGTATTGCCAGAAGGATGGTCTTGGGTCAATCCTGATACAGTCATAACAAATGAAACTGGTGAATATGAAGTTCAATTTGTTAATGGAACATATTCTCAAAAAGCAACTGTAACAGTTCATGCTGTTAAAGAAGCTGACAAAACAATATTAGAAGATAAACTTGACATTGCAGCTTTAGAATTAGATAAAGTTGATACTTATACAAAAGCTTCTAGAAAAGCATTGGAAACTGCAATCGCTTCTGCAAGAGTTGTCTTTGCTAATGTTAATGCAACAGATGAAGAAGTTGCTACAGCTGTATTAAGTTTAAATAATGCTATTGCTCAATTAGAAACTTATGTGGAAGATAAAGAAGTTAATGATTTAATGGCTGAAAGTGAAACAATTTTAGGAAATAAAGATAAATATACTCAAGAATCATTAGACCAATTATCAAATGTTTTATCTGATTTAAAAGCTGCTGTTGAATCTGGTGATAAAGAACTCATTCAATCTGCTTATGCAAAAGTTGATCAGGCTATTCAGAATTTAAAAGAATTAACTGAAAAACCTTCAGAAGAAACACCAGAAAATACACCAAATCAATCACAAGATCAACAAAATAATCAAATAACAGGAACAGAAAAACCTGTTGGAAATAATAATGCAAATAATGATAGTCAAACTTCAAGTACTACAGTAGTTAAGACAAATGATCAAACAGCACTGTTACCAATAGTATGTATGTTGGGTGTATCAATAGTTGGAATTGTATTATTAAAAAGACGTAATAATTATTAATATAAAATGATCAATAGCTGATAAATCATTTCATTTTGAGATGCCATGAATTTGGCATCTTTTTCACTTTTATCTTTTTATAAAGAAGATACTTATTATATGTATGATAGAATTAGTTTAAATTGAAAAATATTTACAATAAAGATACAATAAGAGTATACTATTGATTTGGAGGGAGTTTTTATGAAGACTATATTCAAAGATTTAAGAACTTATTTTATGATACTATTAGGAATCTCGGTTATATGGTTTATATATCAAATGATTAGATATCCTGTACTACCAATGAAGTATTTGATTATCGTTTTGATTATTATTCTTTTGTTAGTTGTATTACTTGTTTTAAGTCAATATAAAACAAAGAAAAATATTTTAAAAATAATAGGAAAAGTGGGTATTGTTATATTAAGTATTATTTTATTGCTTGTAAATTATACTTATTCAAGAACTGTTGATTTATTTTCAGATATTGTGATGAGTGAAGATACTGATGTTGTATCTGTTGTTGTAAAAAAAGAAAGTACTTATCAACATATCGAAGATTTAAAAGGAAAAACTTTTGCTCAATTAGAGACAAGTGATGATTTTATCAATCAAACTATTGAACAGATTGAAAAAGACAATGATGAGACATTAAATTTAAAAGAGTACAATGGTGTTAATGCATTAGTCAATGCTTTATATGATAAACAAATAGATGCAATGATTATAAATGAATCATATCGTTCAACAATAGAAGAATCATATGAAACATTTACTGATGATACAAGGGTCATTTATTCAAAGACATATCAAACAAAAGTTGATGATACAACAGATAAAGATGTGACTCAAGATACATTTAGTATTTTTATTAGTGGTATTGATACATATGGAAGTATAAGTACAAAATCTAGATCAGATGTGAACATGATTGTTACAGTGAATCCACAAACAAAGAATATTCTGTTGACAAGTATACCTAGAGACTACTATGTTCCTTTTGAAGTTTTAAACGGTAGTAGAGATAAATTAACTCATTCAGGATTATATGGTGTCAATGAAACAAAAAATAATGTAGCTAATTATTTTGGGATAGATATTGATTATTATGTGCGTGTCAACTTTACAAGTGTAGTAGATATTGTTGATGCTATTGGAGGTATTAATGTTGATAATCCACGTGCATTCAATGATTTTGAAGCAGGAAATATTCATTTGAATGGTGAACAGGCATTAGCGTTTTCAAGAGAAAGATATGCATTCAAAGAAGGAGATAGAGAACGTGGTAGAAATCAAATGCGTGTTATAACAGGTATTATTCAAAAGGTTATGTCTCCGTCAATCATTACAAATTATATGAGTTTACTTGATTCACTTCATTCATCATTCCAAACTAATTTAACAGATGAACAAATCATAAGTTTAATTCGTATGCAAATTAATGATATGAGTAGTTGGAATATTGAAAGTATAAGTGTTGATGGAACTGGGGACTATTTGTATTCGCCAATTTATGGTTCTGAACTTTATATGATGTTACCAGATGATAATACTGTAACAACAGCCAAAGAAAAAATAAATGCATTATATGAGTAAAATGGGAGTATTCTCATTGATATAAAGAGGTTCAATTTTTGAAGACTGTTATTACTGATTTAGATGGAACTTTGTTGATTGATGGAAAACTGCCGGAAAAAGCGGTTCATGTCTTAAAAGAGTTTCAAAAGAAGAATCGTCTTGTTTTAGCAACAGGTCGTAATAATCAGCATGTTCAAGATATTTGTCAACAATTAGAGATGGCTAAATACCAAACAGGAGCACTAATACTTTTAAATGGTTTATCATTTTATGATTATCAAGATAACGAATTTTTGCAATTTCATTTATTAACTTCAAAAGATGTTAAAAAAATTATACGTATTGCATATTTATTATTTTTTAGAATCACTGTTGTAACAAAAAATGAGAGAATTCAACTCAATTGTTTATATGATCGTATCTATTATTTGCTGAGGTATTTAATTAAACATAAACCAATGATTTCATTTCCTAAACAAATACTTCCAAATGAAGTTGAAAAGATTGAATTGGGTGGAAGTATTTATTTAGATTTTTTCTATAAAATATTAAAAAAGTTTTTATCATCTTATGAAGTGGTAAAAGTCAGTCAATATTGGATTGAAATTTTGCCTAAAGGCACAAATAAGGTTAATATGGTTCAGTATCTGGTTAATAAATATCAGATTTCATTAGATGATTTATATGTATTTGGAGATGGAGAAAATGATGCTGAAATGCTAAAATTTGCTATAAAGAGTTATGCACCTCAAAATGCATTAGATAAGGCTAAAATATCAGCAAAGAATATTTGTTTATCTTGTCATGATTTAGGTGTTATTCAAATTATAAAAACTTTATTAAAGTACGATTGATAACCTTTCGTACTTTTTTTAATTTTGTGATTTTTATCTGAAGAATATGTAAAAAATATTGTATGCGCTTTCTTTCAATGTTAAAATATTTTTATACAAAATGAAAGGGGTGTCATAAAGATGACAAAAAGAATTCTATCTGTATTAACGGTAGTAGTTCTTGTTTTTGGATTAGTAGGGCTTTCCATTAATACAGAGGCATTAGAGAATAAAACTTGGATAACAAATTCATCGACTGCAGGAATACCTACAGTTGAAAGAGTGGAGGAAGAATGGGAAGGTATTAAAATTAATGCATTAAATGGGAAATTCTCTCCTAGAACTACTGATACTCAAGTTAATGCAGGAACAATTTTAACAATTCCTGTAGCTGCTAATGAAAATGGAGCGAATTTGATTTTCCATTTATCTGGAGGATCAGCATCTTTAAGTGTCAATGGTCAACCATATGATTCTGAAGGCTCACAACAAGTCAATATTCCTTTAGAAGCTTCAGGAGATATGGAAGTGAGTGTGAATTTTGTTTCACAAGCTTATATTTCATCTATTGAATTGAAATATTTAGAACCTGAAAAAGAATTTCCTGGAACACCAGGAGATATTGAAGCAAAGGATAGAGATTATACATTTGAATCAAGTGAATTATTAAAGGATGAATCAGGAGTAGCTGTTGTAAATGCGAATCTTGAAGGTAAAAGAGGAAGCTTTGATGATATTCTTGTTGATGCGACAAATGGAAAATTTAATGTGCAAACTGATCGATCAAGAGTTGTTATAAATGCAGGAACTATTCTTTATATTCCTGTCACAAATGATACAGAAGGTGTTTCTTTGATGATTGCAGGAACAATTGATGGAAGTACACCTGGATCTATCACAATTGATGGTCAAATTGCAAAGACAAATGAAAAAATATCGCTTTCAGTACAAGATTTACGTTATGTGACAGTCGGTTTTGAAGCTCAAACATATGTTAGTACAATTTCTATTGATTATGAAAGTGATACTGGTTATGGTGTACCAGAAGTGAGTGCTTTAGATAAGGCGTGGGACTTTACTGGAACATCTGTTGTGGAAAGACCAGACTTACAGTCAACTAAAGGTGAGTTTGATGGTATTCAAATTGATGCATTAGCTGGAAAATTTTCACCTAGAGAAACAGATACACAAATTAATGGGGGAACTGTTCTTTATATTCCAGTTGCTGCTGATCAGCAGATAGCAATCACAGTGACAGGTAATAATTATAACAATCTCCAATTAACGTTCAACAAAGAAGAAATAAGTGTCGGTGTAGAAACATTTATATCAGTAGATGAACCGACATATATTCCATTAACTTTTAATGGAGAGGGAAGTTGTTATTTAACAGGAATTTCTGTTGATTATAGTTTAGATAATGAATCAGTGAGTCAAACTGTTCGTGTTGGTGCAAGTTCTCTTGCAAAATATAAAACAATACAAAGTGCATTAGATAATGAAACATCTAATGCAAAAACACCACTTATTATTGAATTAGAAGATGGAATCTACAATGAAAAAGTGACTATCGATGAATCTTATGTAACATTGAAATCAATAAGTGGAAATCCGGAATCTGTCATTATTCAATCTGATTATTATTCATCTAATACATTTGATGATGAGGGAAACTTTGTTCCTCAGGATGATAAAGATGTTGGAACGGATCAAAGTGGTACAGTGTTATTAACATCAAAAGCTACAAATTTTACAGCATATAATATAACTTTTAAAAACAGTTATAATATAGATAAATTTGTTGATAAAGATCAACAAACACCTGCAGTAGCTTTCTGTTCAAATGCTGATAAAGTCTATTTAAATAATTGCCAAATTATTGGACGTCAAGATACACTTTATGTTAAAGGATCAGGAAATAGAGTTTATCTTAAAGATTGCTATATTGAAGGAACAGTAGACTTTGTATTTGGAAATGCTAATGCTTTCTTTGATAACTGTACATTGCATATGGCGTATTTTAACGGAAAAAATAATGGATACTATACTGCACCAAATACAAATGATGGTGACCAAGGCTTGGTTTTCTATCAATGTGATTTAACTGCTGATTCAAGAGTGAAAGAAGTCAGTTTAGGAAGACCATGGCAAAATGAATGTTATACTGAATCAATCCGAGTTAATGGATCAAATGTTGTGACATATGTTGATCCAGAAAGAAAAAATCCTAATTATGAAAATATTTCTTCTGCATCTATGTTTATAGATTCTCATATGACAAGCCAGATTCAAAATGAACGTTGGAATGAATGGACAAGAAAAAATGATGAAGGTGAAACAGTGAGTGTCACTTATATAGACACAGTGAGATTTAGTGAATTCAATAGTCAGGATGAAAATGGACAACTTTTAAATCCTACTGATTACAATGTTGTCTTAGGAACAATGGAAACTGGAGATAGTCAAACTAAATTAGCAGAAGTATTATCAGCTATGAGAATAGGTGATGGATTAGGTGAGTGGTTACCAGATCTTTCAGCAAATATTCCTGAACCTGATAATCCTGATCCAGATGACCCAGTTATAACGCCTCCAGGAGAGGTTACTGATCCAGGAACAGGAACAACACCTTCAAAAGAACCTGATATTACAGTTGTTCCTGATGATACACAGGAAAGTAAAGATCAATCAACAGTTTCATCTACACAAGTTCACAATACCTCAGTACAAACAGACGATACTACACAAATAGGAATCTATGTTGTTATTGGAATCATCGCTTTAGTTGGTATTGTATTTGTAGGAAAAAAAGTTAAGAAGAATTAATGTGTGAAAAAGAAGTTTAATGGAATGATTAAACTTCTTTTTTTCTTTTTTAGCAAAAAAAGTAAGCGCTTTAATTTAAAAGGTGATATAATAGAGTTAGGTAATATCTTTGATGAAATATAATGTTGGATTAATGAAAAAAATAAACAATGGAGGTGAAAAAACAATTTTAAAATTATATTTTTACGTTTTTTATAGTGAAAAAGGAGGATATCATAAAATGAGACAAAAAATGAAATTATTAACAGCGTTTTCTTTGACTTTAGTCATGTTGCTAGGTTCAATCATTCCAACAAGTGCAAATGAAAAAATCAACTTTGCTCTTAATAAACCAGCAGCAGCAAGTTATTCTTATTCAGGTATGGGACCAGAGAAAGCTTTTGATGATAATTTAGAAACAAGGTGGTCTACAGAACCAAACGGAAGTAATCAATGGCTAAGAGTTGATTTAGAACAAGAACAAACATTTGATGAATTTGTTATTGCAAATGAAGCAAGTAATGCTCAAAAAATAAAAAAATTTAAAATTGAAGGATCTAATGATGATAAAAACTATGAAATTATATATGATTCTGTTATTAACAATGAAGGATTTGATTTAGTGAATACAATTACCTTAAATCAATCAGTTACTTATCGTTATGTGAAAATAACAATAGAATCACTCATTGATGGAGCTTATCCAAGTATTTCTTTAAGAGAATTTGAAATATTAGGTAACAAAGAAATTAATGAAGTTGATAAATCAGAACTTCAAAAAGTTTATGATGAATATAAAGGCTTTGTTCCTCAATATATGGATAATTCTTCATATATGCAAAAGTACACAGCTGCTGTAACAAACGCTGAAACGATACTTGCTGATGAAATGGCTACTGAAATGGAGGTAGAACGTGCAATAAACAACTTGAGTAATAGATATTGGTTTGTTTCAATGCAAGATAGAGTTTATCATTATAGTCCAACAAGAAATAATTTTGATTATAGTTTGTATGAAACAGAATCCATTATCCCATTGTTTGCGTTATATAAAAAAGGTAATAATTATAGTGCAAATGCAACATCTGTAGAAAATACTGAAGCATTTAAAAATATATGTTCATCATTTGATAAAGTCACACAAGAATTAGTTTTAGACACAGGAAAAACTGGTGTATCTGTTGGTTTAAATGGTGAAGAATCATCAGTTTATGCGAAGAAGAAACAAGGAAGTTTTACAATTACCGAAACAATCATAACAAATGAAGATGGTAAGAAATCTTTACAATTAAATATTTCATTTGAGAATACAGGAATTAATCCGATATCTGGTTTAGAAGCTCAAGAATTAACTTTAGCAGATTTGAGAAATATGAAATTTAGGTTACATTATTATTCATATGATCAAAAACAAGCAGCTACAGTATTTATTACAGATTATATGACAGACGATAATCAGCCAAATAAAGTATATGAAGGAAGTATTAATGTTGATGAAATATTAGATACAGTTTATAGAAAAGAAGGGGATTACCCAGGATTATACTATGTAGAAATGTATAGTGGTAGTAATAAGCTTTATTCATTAGGATATTTTAGAACTTCTAACTATGCTGTAGATAGCTCACAATTAGAAACTTATATTGAAAAGATCGAAAGTATTGATAAAAATCTTTATACTGAAGAATCATATAAACATATAACAAATGCTTTAGAAGAAGCTAAAACGATATTGCAAAATTATTTAACAACTCAAGATGAAATAGACAATGCTTTAAAAGAATTAATTAGTGTTTATGAGTCATTAGAATACAAAGAC
>NZ_JBVAYN010000032.1:0-23304 GCF_055420065.1 Massilimicrobiota sp. mt181 | reverse complement strand
ATCCTGTCGATGTTTTTACAAATGTTGCTCCTGCTTGAACTGCAAGCTGACATGCTTTGATTTTTTCTTCATCAGTTAATAGACAAGTCTCTATAATTACTTTCACGCAATGCCCTTCACTAGCGCGAACAACAGCTAATATATCCTGATAGACAGTTTCTGTATCACCACTTTTTAAAGCTCCTATATTGATAACCATATCTACCTCATCAGCTCCCTGACGAATAGCTTCCTGTGTTTCAAATGCTTTAACAGCAGATGTTGTTGCTCCTAAAGGAAAACCAATCACGGTACATACACGTACTGAACTTTCTTTTAAATATTTTGCACAATAAGAAATCCATGCAGGATTAACACAAACTGACGCAAAATCATATTGAATAGCCTCTTCACATAATTTTGTAATCTGTTGTTTTGTTGCATCTGGTTTTAATAAAGTATGATCAATATACTTATTCAATTTCTTCTCCATTATCTTCATCTCCTTTAAAAATTTTATCAATAGCCTCTAAAGCTACGTATTTATCTCCTGGATAAGGATTATTTCCAACTGCCGATGCCATAAATTGTTCATGACCTTTACCCAGAATCAAAATGATGTCACCACGATTGGCAATTTCAATAGCCTGCTCTATCGCAATGCGACGATCTTCTATGATAACACTCACGGGCTTTTCAATATATTTTTGAATATCCAAGCATATATCCTGAATATCCTCATCACGATTATCTTCAGCGGTTAAAATAACCTGATCACAATATTGATTTGCTAGTTTTCCAATTTTTTGTCGCTTGTTATAATTTTTCTTCCCTGGTGCTCCAAAAACAGCTATAATACGACCATTTGTTTTGACTTGTTGAGCAAATTGGAAAACTTTCTCATAACTTTTTACGTGCTGGCAATAATCTACAATAACATGAAATGGATACGGATGTTTTAATAATTCCATACGCCCATCAACACCATGAACATTTTCAATCATTTCAATAATTTGCAAAACAGGTATTTCTAAAGCTAGTAAGGTCGTGACCACTGCTAGAACATTAGAAATATTAAAACGCGCAAGAACCGGCACAGAAACATGTCTCAGTTCATCATGTATCTGCAAGTCAAATTCACTATGATCAATAAAAAGCTCTATATTTCTAGCCATAACATCTGATTTATGTTCAATTCCATAAGTTAACACATGACAATTTAATTGATCTTTAACAAGCGTATAAAAACGAACTTCGTCAGTATTTAAAATAGCATAACCTTTCTCATCTAACATGGAAAATAATTTTGCTTTTGAGGCCATCAGATGTTCCATAGTTCCATGAAAATCAAGGTGTTCCTCATAGACATTAGTAAAAATAGCAATATCAAAATGCACCCCATCTACCCTTTTTAAAGCTAATCCATGACTTGAGACTTCAAGCGTTACTCCTTTGACATCTTTTTTCACCATATCATTGAGATGCCTTTGTAAAAAGATGGTTTCTGGTGTTGTATAAGGGCATTGCTCAATAATACCCGCATATTCAATGTTATTGGTTCCAATATATCCCATTTTTAAAAATTTCGATAATATATCTTTAATCATCAATGCAACAATAGTTTTCCCACTTGAACCAGTCACACCAATAACCGTCATTTTATGACTGGGATGATCATAAAACAAATCTGCCACACGATTCAATTCATCTAATACATTATCAACTTTAATGTATAACACATCTTTATGTTTATAAGTTAATGGCTTAGAATAAACAATACATTTAGCACCTTGAAAAATAGCATCTTCAATATATTTATGTCCATCAACACTCAAACCATCAACACAAAAGAAAATAGAATCTTTTCCAACATATCTTGAATCACTATGAATAGAATTGATTTTAAAATCTTCATCCACTGGAAACAATTCATTAATTCTTTTCATCAATTACACTTCCTATCAATACAGTATCATCACATTGCTCAATACGAATACGATATATATGACCAATAGAATCAAGTGGTAATTTTGTCTTGACTTTTAAATAATTGGATGCATGTCCTACCATATAGTCATCTTCTTTTTCTTCTATTAAGACTTCTAAAACACGTCCAATCTGTTGCTGTGCAAATTCACTTTGTAATTTATGAGACAAATCCATTAATGATTTCACACGCTCATGCTTTATTTTCCCATTAATTTGATCTTTCATTTTGGCTGCTGGTGTTCCCTGACGTGGTGAATATGGGAAAACATGTAATTGATTAAAATGCATATCCTTGATCCACTGATAAGTCTTTTGAAAATCCTCATCTGTCTCCCCTGGGAAACCAACAATGACATCCGTTGTAATGGAAAGAGATGGGAGTTTTTCTTTTAATTCAAAAAGTTTTTCAGCAAATTCAGCTGTTGTATAATGACGATTCATCTTTTTAAGAATTTTATCACATCCTGATTGGATAGGAATATGCAGATGATCAACAATAATAGGTGATTTTGCAATCAGATCAATAATTTCATGTGAAATCTGGCTCATTTCAATAGAAGAAATTCTTAATCTTTTCAATCCCTTGATTTGTGTTGTTAAATCAACCAATAAATCATAAAAACTATAATCATCAAAATCCTGACCATACCCCGCTGTATGAATACCTGTCAAAACAATTTCTACAAAACCATGATTAACCAGTTTTTGTGCCTGCTTCAATACACTTTCTTTATCTCGTGAACGAATACGTCCTCTAGCATAAGGAATAATACAATAGGTACAAAAATTATTACAACCATCCTGTATTTTCAAAAAAGCTCTCGTATTTCTCGTAAACTCATCAATATCTAAATCTTCAAAACGACTGAGTTTCATGACATCCGCAACATGAATAACTGTTTGATGCGTACGCTGATATTCTTCCACAAATTCTACGATACGATTTCTAAATTGAGTTCCTAATACTACGCCAACCCCTTCTATTTGAGCCACTTCTTCACTTGCGACCTGACTATAACAACCAACAACACATACTGTTGCCTGTGCATTTTGTCGAATTGCTTTACGAATCATCTGACGTGATTTAGAGTCTCCCGTATTTGTGACTGTACATGTATTAATAACATAAACGTCTGCTTTTTCCTTAAAATCTACTGCTTCATATCCTGCATCATGAAAAAGCTTTAACATAGCTTCAGACTCATATGTATTGACTTTACATCCTAAAGTTAAAAACGCAACTGTTTTCATAAAATTCCTTTCTATTTATATTTTTTTGCTATTTTCTTATAATTTTTTAAAGAAATATATTCTAAATCTTTTAATTTTTCCAGACACTCACTATATTGATAACTTTCAATATCATAGGCAATAGCCTTGACATCATCTAAACAAACATCTTTATTTGCTTTTTCGTCCTGAATAATCACTTTATTTAAAAATTCATGGTTTTCTTTTTTGAAAATATAGATAGTTTTCAGTTGATCAAAGTATAGACAAATATGTCTATGATCTTCATAGACGTTTTGCAAAGAAGAAAATGCACTACGGAAAAGAGAATATCCATACATCTCTATGGGAGTCTGTAAAGTAACTTTAAAATTTTGAATATATTCACGATGCTGTTTCAATAAAAGCATCTGATAATCATGAGTATATCTCTGATTGACAAAAGGTTCCAAGTACGGGATATATATAGTCACCTGACTTTGTGCATCTTCAAAATGAGGTGCTGTTTTTAAAAGTTCTGCAATATCATTATTAAACATTTTCTGCTTTTCATCATAATTCAGATAATCTAATAAATCATAGTGCTGATTTAAGAAACCTTCATAAATATTTTCAATCTGATTTTGCGTCAATAAACCTCGATATATAATTTCATAAGCGAATAAATCAAAATCCGTTTTTATTTTTCCTGATAAACCCATTTTTTCTAAAAAAGGCTGATGAGTTTCAATATCCTGATATAATTTTGTTTTAGAAATCGGTATATCCTTTCCTATTTTATTAAGATGCTCTATAAATCCCATGATGCCATCAACTCCCTACTAAATCCAATAACACTTAACATATATAATGGTGCTGTTTCACTTCTTAAAATTCTTTTTCCTAAAGAACAAGGTCGAATTCCATATGACTTCATTTTTTCTATTTCATTTTCATCAAACCCACCTTCAGGACCCACAATGATTGTGATGGTGTGATAATCCTGTTTCAGTGTTTTAGCAAATACTGAATGTTCACCATTTTTACTTTCTTCTTCATAAGCCACTACATTGACATCTGAAAGATATTGAGTAAGCTCATCAATCTTTACTAAAGGCGTCAACTCTGGCACAATCTGGCGACAAGATTGTTCACTAGCTTCCTTTAAAATACGTAAATAACGTTCTCTTTTTTTCTCAAACGTCTGCTTATCTGTTTTAATAATACTTCTTTGTGAAAGAAAAGGAATAATTCTTGCAACACCTAATTCTGTTGCTTTTTGTAAAACCCATTCAAATTTATCATTTTTAGGTAATCCATATATCAAAGTCACTTGAACATCTAATTCATTGTTTTCAATAATTTCTTGTTTTTGTTGAAGTATTCCTTTTTCAATATCAATAATTTCATATATATATACATGCTGATCCGGCAAAATACAAATCACTTCTTGACCATTACGATAACGCATAACACGTTGCATATGTTTATGATTATAGGAATCCACATGAATAAACGATCCATTTATATTTTCTGAACTGATAAAATATCTTTGCATAACTTCCTCCTTTGGCTATTCTATCACATTTTATCGAAGATAAAAAGAAAAACAATTTTACCCAAGAAGAGATAAACAAAAAAGATTAGTAACTTTGACATTACTAATCTCTATTTTTACATTTTTTGAATAACAAATTGTTGATTCTGATAATCTATCAAAATAGAATCATCTTTTTTAATATTGCCTTTAATCATTTCTTTTGCAACTAAAGTTTCAATATGTCCTTGAATGAAACGTTTAAGTGGTCTTGCCCCAAATGTTGGATCAAAACCTTCATTGGCAATTTCTTCTTTGGCTGTATCACTGACTTGAACTGTAATATTTTGTTGTTCAAGACGATGAGAAAGCTGTGCAATAAATTTATCAATGATTTTATAAACAACCTGATGATCTAATGAATTAAACATAACAATTTCATCAATACGATTTAAAAATTCTGGTTTGAAATGTGTTTTTAATTCATTTTCAACTTCACTTCTTGTTTCTTCATTATTTCCTTGAAGTAAATATTGTGAACCAATATTAGATGTCATAATAATGATTGTATTTTTGAAGCTAACAACATTACCTTTAGAATCAGTAATACGACCATCATCTAAGACTTGAAGTAAAACATTGAAGACTTCTGGATGTGCTTTTTCGATTTCATCAAGCAAGACAATACTATATGGAGCACGTCTCACTGCTTCCGTTAATTGTCCACCTTCTTCATATCCAACATAACCTGGAGGTGCTCCTAACAAACGAGAAACACTGAATTTTTCCATATATTCACTCATATCAATACGGACAATATTCTTTTCACTATCAAATAATTGTTCTGCTAGACTTTTGGCAACTTCTGTCTTACCAACACCTGTTGGACCAAGGAACATAAATGATCCAATAGGACGATTTTCATCGTTGATTCCAGCACGTGATCTTAAAATAGCATCACAAATTTTTTCAATAGCTTCATCTTGACCAATAACTCTTTTTCTTAACGTATCATCAAGATGTAATAATTTTTCTCTTTCAGATTCCATTAATTTGTGAATTGGAATACCTGTCCATCTGGCAATCACTTCACTCACTGTATCGACATTAACTTTTTCCTGCAGTAAAGCATCTTCTGATTCTTGAGACTGATAATCAGAGATTTCTTTATTAATTCTTGGTAATGTTTCATACTTGATTTTTGAAGCTTCTTCCAAATTACCTTCTGTTTCATATTTATCTTTAAGAGCTTCATATCTAACTTTTTGATCTTTAAGTTCTTTAATATGATCTAAAGCTTTCTTTTCTTCTTTCCATTTATCTGTTAAACCAGTGACTTGCTCATCTAAAGAGGCAATACGACTTTTAATTTCATTCAATCGTTTTTCATTATCTTCATTCTTATCTTCTTTTTCAATAGAAATACGTTCCATTTCTAAACGATTTTTTTCTCTGGTAATAACATCTAGTTCTTCTGGCAATGAGTCAATTTCCATACGTACAGAAGCACATGCTTCATCAATTAAATCAATCGCTTTATCTGGTAAGAAACGATCTGTAATATAACGTTCACTCATATTCACTGCTGCAACAATAGCACTATCTGTAATTTGAACACCATGATGAGATTCAAAACTATCTTTTAAACCACGTAAAATAGCAATCGTATCATCAGTATCTGGTTCTTCTACTTGTACTTTTTGGAAACGTCTTTCTAAAGCCGCATCTTTTTCAATATACATACGATATTCATCTAATGTTGTCGCACCAATACAATGAAGTTCACCACGGGCTAACATTGGTTTTAATAAGTTAGCTGCATCCATAGCACCATCAGTTTTTCCAGCTCCAACAAGCTGATGAATTTCATCAATAAATAAGATGATATTTCCTTCGGATTTTTTAATTTCATTTAAAACAGCTTTTAATCTTTCTTCAAATTCTCCACGATATTTAGCTCCGGCTACTAATGCTCCTAAATCCAATTCATAAAGCGTTTTATTTTGCAGACTGACAGGAACGTCATTTTTAAAAATACGCCAAGCCAATCCTTCAACAATCGCTGTTTTACCAACACCTGGTTCACCAATAAGTATTGGGTTGTTTTTTGTTTTACGTGATAAAATTTGTATAACACGTCTAATCTCTTCATCACGTCCAATCACAGGATCTAATTTCCCATCTTTCACATCTTGAATCAAATCACGACCATATTTTGTTAAAACTTCATATTGATTTTCTGGTTGAGGATTATTCACCATATGACCACCTCTCATTTCTTTAATAATTTTTTCTATTTCTTTTTTATTTAAATGATATTGACGAATTAAATCCTGAACAAAAGTTGATTGTACTTCAAACATTGCCATAATCAAATGTTCAACACTTGTATATTCATCTTTATAATCATTCATAACTTTTTGAGCTTTTATCAACAATTGATTTAAATCATATGATATTCTTAACTGAGACTCATCAACACCATCAACTCTTGGTTTTTGTTGTTGCTTATTTCTTAAAAAAGTCGTCAGCTGTTGAATATCTACGTTTGCTTTTGTCAGTACACGGTATAAAATACCGCCGGTATCATCTAATAACGCTAATAAAAAGTCTTCTATATCAACAACCTGAGAAGACATTGCTAAAGTTTGCTGCATAGCTTTTTGCAAAGCTTCCTGCATAGCAGTTGTCCATTTTTCTATATTCATCTTTCTCACTCCTTTAGCACTCATTATCTCCAAGTGCTAACTATAGTATACCACTTTTTCTGGCACTGTCAACACCAGAGTGCTAAATTTTCATTTTTTACAAAAAAATCTTTAGGAAGTAATTCCTAAAGATCATATTTTTTTAATATTCCTACTCCTATTGGATAAGGCCCTGTATGTACACCAATGGTTGCTCCAATCTGTTGTATCAAGATAGGTTCATGAAAACCAGGGAATTCCTGCATCAAAAGATTGTTTAGACTTTCTTTGAATTTTTCTCCTTCTTCCCTATCATAGCCATAACCGACACAAAGTCGATAATCAGATGGAGATAAATGGTTATCTTTAAAATATTTGATCGTATAGTCTAGGACTTTCTTTTTCGATTTTTCTCGACCACGTGTCACTCCCATCGCAAAGATTTCACCATCATGCAGCACTATTAATGGTCTAATACCAAGTGTTTTCGCAGCAACACCAGCCACTTTACCTATACGTCCTCCATGAATCAAATATTCAAAATTGCCAACCGTAAAGAAAATACGCCCTGTTGATTTGATTTCCTCTATTTTTGACACAACATCTTCGTAAGTGTATCCAGCCTCTTTCATTTGAGCCGCTTCAATCACAAGTAATCCCTGTAAAACTGTATTCACTGTTGCATCTATCACGGTTATTTTTTGATTAGGGTATTGCTCTTCCAACATTTGTTTTGCATTCATGGCACTATTATAAGACCCTGAAAATTTTGTTGTAATACATATACAGATAATATCTTGCTGTTGATTTAAAACATTTGTAAAAACTTTTATATAATCCTCAATAGATGGCATAGACGTTTTAGGAAAGACTTCTTTATGATCAACCATATATTGATAAAAGTCATGAACATGAATATCTTCTTTTTCTTTTTGATAATGTTGACCGTCAATTGTTATATAAAACGGAACAACTTGAAGATTATACTTTTCAATAATTGCTTGCTCTAAATCACATGAACCATCTGAAATAATCTGGTACATATCCATTCCTCCCTTCTTACATTATGATTTTGATTGTATCAAAAGAATAGGCTGTGTGGTTTTGATAATAGCATGATCCTCATTCATTTGATTGGATACGCATAACGGATCATCTCGTTTTAAATGGTAATGATGAAGTGGATAATGACATTCTTTTAAACTGATTATACTTTCATCAAAAGCAAATACTGAAAAGTAATGATAGTCTTCTTTCATGATTTTATGTTCCCCTGGCTGTAAAACATAGATTTTGTTCCACTCATCATAAACTGTTATTTTGATGTTTTGATATTTTTCCAATAAGCAGAGTATCGCCATGAAATGATCTATACGTTTATGTGTCACACCATACAAATCAATCTCATCATATCCCTGCTTGCATGCATATTGAATCGCAAGAGCAGTATCCGTATCATCTTTAATACTAGAAAAGCGCTGAATACTTAAATGTTGAAGAATCTGTTCATCTTCAATAGAATCCATATCACCAATAGCTAAGATAGGAATAATCCCTTGATGATATAAATGAATAACCCCTTGGTCAACACCAATATAGTCCACCGACAAATCTTTAACAGTTCCTACATCTATACTACAATAAATACCTATTTTCATTTTAATTGATTAATAGCTTCCTTTCTATCAGGTGCTTGGAAAACATAACTTCCAGCAACTAGAACATCAACACCTGCATCTTTACATAACTTTCCAGTTTCAGCATTAATGCCACCATCAACTTCAATCAAATAAGAACGATTTTGATGTAATTGTTTTAATTGTTGAATCTTTTCAATGGCCTGTTCCTGAAATTTCTGTCCACCAAAGCCAGGTTCAACACTCATAACCAGTACCAAATCGAGTTCATCTAAATATTTTTCAATAGCTTCTATAGGTGTAGCTGGTTTGACACTTAATCCTACTTGAACATGTTGAGCTTTCACATGATGAATAAATTCTCTTACAGACTCTTCATTTTCGAATGCTTCTATGTGAGCAGTTATAGATGATGCATGTGCTTTTATAAATTCATCAACATATTTCATGGGATTTGTAATCATTAAATGTACATCTAAATATAAATCACTTACCTTGGAAATATCATTTAAAATACTATAACCAAATGAAATATTAGGAACAAAATGTCCATCCATAACATCATAATGAATCCAATTAGCTCCACATTCTTTTATAGAATCCAAATCTTTTTTTAATTCTGCAAAATTTGCTGATAATACTGATGGTGCAACCTTAACCATATTTTTTCTCCTTTAATAATTTACTTTCTTTTAAAAACGTTAAATAATGTTCATATCTTTCTAAAGAAATCCTTCCATCATGAACAGCCTCTTTGACTGCACAATGTGGTTCACTTTCATGTAAACATCCTCTAAATTTACACTGTGATGAAAGCTCTGCAAAATCATGATAGCTTTTGGCCAAATCAACCGGTTCGATATACAGATCCAAAGATGAAAAGCCTGGTGTATCTGCAACATAGCCTTCATACATTTTCAAAAGTTCAACATGTCTCGTCGTATGTTTTCCTCGACCTAAGGCTTTAGAAATCTCATTTGTTTCAATCTTTAAGTGAATATCTAAAGCATTCAAAAGACTAGATTTTCCGACACCACTTTGTCCCGTTACAACTGTAATCTTATCTTTAAAAAGCAGCTTAATATCTTCAACACCATAATTCTGCTTTGAACTGACATATAAAACCTGATAACCTGCCTCTTCATAAGGAGACATGATTCTTTTGATTGTCTCTTCATCTACCAAATCTATTTTAGACACACAAATAACAGGATAAATATTTTCATGCTCAATTAAGATAAGAAAACGATCTAACAGCAAAGTATTCATATCAGGTTCTTTAGCAGAAAATACAAGCAAAGCCTGATCAACATTTGCAATAGGTGGTCTTACGAGACTATTTTGACGGGGCATGATTTGAAAAATATAACCCTCATCTTGATTTTCAATAGAAAACTCACAATAATCACCTACTAACGGCTTTAATTCATCTTTTCTAAATTTTCCTCTAGCTCTACACTGATAAACCTTTCCCTGTGATTCTACATAATAAAATCCTGATAACGATTTGATAATTTGTCCTTTTTTCATTTTTTACCTACCTTATTGTGTTGGAGTTTCTGTTGTTGGTTGAGAATTTGCAGGTGTATCGGTACTTGGTGTAGTCGTTGTATTGTTCGTATTATTGTTTTCTGTTGGTGTCTCAGGAATTTCTGGCTTTGTATTATAATAATACAATGTAATTTCCTCACCCTTTTTATAAACAGTTGTAAAAGCATCAAGAGATTGTCTTTCAACAACATTAATTTTCATTGTTTTAATCTCTTCTACCGAAGTTGGAGGATCTAAAACACTTAACTTTACAACAAACCCGGCATCTTCTAAAATACTTTTTGCTTTTGTAATGTCTTGTCCATATACATTTGGAACTTCAGCCTGATAACCTTGCGAAACAACAAACGTAATTGTTTTATTTGTACTATTAGGATCAACTTTTTCTCCTTCTTCCAAAGACTGTTCAAGAATAGTCCCTTTTGAAGATTCATCAATACGACTTTCCTGATTCACTTCAAAACCTAATTCTTCAAGTTCAGCAGCCACTGTATCATAACTTTTCCCAACATAATCTTCAATAACAATGTATTTTCCTGATGAAACCACAAGACTCACTTCATCACCTTTTTTAACCATTGTTTTCGCAACTGGATCACTTTCAATAACAATTCCATCTTCTACTGTATCACTTAACTCATAAGTAATATGATCAGCAACCTTCAATTCCTGTTGTTCTAGTAATGTTATTGCTTCTTCCTCTTTCAAATTCACAACATCTGGCATTTCAAATGACTGTGCCGGTTGAAGAAATAAGAAGTAAATCGCCAATAAAACAACTAACGCTGCAATAATGCTACCACCGATAATCAACATCATCTTTTTCTTGGAACGTTTAGGTTTCTCATTTTCATCTTCAGTTTCATCAACTGGTAAATGAGGTTGAGACTGTGTAAAGAAATCTTTATCTTCAGCAACTATAGTTGCTAAATCATCGTCTTCTTCATAAACAAATGAAATTTTTTCATCATTGAGGTGTTCAGCATCTAAACAATGATTTAAATCATCTAACATTTCTGAAGCACTCAAATAACGATCTTTTATATTTTTGGCAGTAGCTTTGATAATAATATTTTCAACAGATTGAGGAATAGATGGATTAAAACTACGTACTGATGGAATTTCATCCCTCATATGTTTTAAAGCAATATTAACAGGTGATTCTCCATTAAAAGGAACTTCTCCTCTTAAAAGTTCATAAAAAACAATTCCTAAAGCATAAATATCACTTTGTGCTGTAGCTTTTTCCCCACGTGCAATTTCTGGTGCCAAATAATGCAAAGACCCCATGATTGTATCTGTTTGCGTGACTTGAGATAAGGATTGAATAGAGGCAATTCCAAAATCTCCAATTTTAACAACACCACTATCTGTAACCATGATATTTTGTGGTTTTAAATCACGATGAATAATACCAATAGAATGTGCTTTAGCTGTTGCACTGACAACCTGTTTCATAATATCAACAGCTTCTACATAATGCAAAGCTCCTCGCTTATGAATTAATTCTTTTAAGGTTTGTCCAGGCACATATTCCATGACAATATAATAATCATCATTTTCATCACCAACATCATAGATTTTCACAATATTTTTATGTGATAAGGCTGCTGCAGCACTTGCTTCACGATGAAAACGCGTAACATACACAGGATCACCTGTGAGTGAAGAACGCATAATTTTCACAGCAACCGTTCTTTTTAATATCAAATCTTCAGCTTCATACACATCAGCCATTCCACCCTGACCAATTAATTTTGTTAATTGGTATCGTCCAGCAATGATTTTATTGATTTGACTCATAAATGAACAACTCCTTTTGTAGATATAAGTGCAAAACTAATATTGTCCTGTCCTCCATATTGCTTTGCTGTTTCAATTAATTGACAGGATTTCTTTTGAATATCTTCTTGAGAACACAGAATCTGAACAATTTGTTCATCACTTAATGAATTATATAATCCATCTGAACACACTAATAAGAAACCATTTTCGATCTGTTTTTCAAGAAATGACGGATTTAAACTATCACTGACTCCAACAGCCTGTAAAAGAATATTTTTTTGAGGATGAATTTTTGCTTCGGCCTGAGATATAGTCCCAGAATCAACAAGAACATTCACTAAAGTATCATCTTTTGTTAATTGTTCCAATCCATTATTCATCCAATAGACACGAGAATCTCCAACATGTGAAATATAAACCATATCATCAACACAAAGAACTAAAGCTATGGTTGTTCCCATACCTTCATATTCCGGAGATTCATGACTTTTGAGTTGGACTTTTTGATGAGCATGCTCAATAGAAGCCATAATCCAGTTTTTTATATCATCATGATCATGAAATGATGATATATTTTGATAACTTTCAATAATATCATCACAAACCATTTGTGAGGCAATTTCACCAGCCTTATGTCCACCCATTCCATCACAGAGAACAACTAAACCTTCATGCTCACTCTTTTGATGAAAACGTACATAATCCTGATTGACTTTTCTGACACATCCAATATCACTTTTTGTTATGATCAACATGCTTATCACCTACTTTCTTGGCACGCAGTTGACCACATGCCCCATCAATATCTCGTCCATGTTCCTTACGTAAAGTCACATTGATTTTTAAACGTAATAATTCGTTTTTAAATGCTTCAACATCTTTCATACTAGATTGCTGATATCCATGCTCATCAACAGCATTATATGGAATCAGATTCACATATGCATTCAACCCTCTCATATAATGGGCAAGCTGTCTGGCATGCTTAAGTTCGTCATTGACTCCTTTTAAAAGTATATATTCAAAAGTAACACGACGATTTGTTTTTTGAATATAGTTTTCAAGTGTTTTTCTTAACACATCCATTGGATAACGTTTATTAATTGGCATCAGCTGATTTCTGATTTCATCATTAGGTGCATGTAAAGAAATAGCCAGATTACTTTGAATACCTTCATGTGCATATTTTTCAATTTGCTCACACAATCCACAAGTTGAAATCGTAATATGACGCGCACCAATGGCCAATCCCTTAGGATGATTGATGATACGTACAAAGTCCATAACAGCATCATAGTTATCAAATGGTTCTCCAGTTCCCATAACAACAACATGACTCACACGTTCCCCTGTATCATGCATCACTGTTAAAATCTGATTAACCATTTCCCCAGCCGTGAGATTTCTTTGTTTTTTTAAAAGACCACTCGCACAAAAACGACATCCCATATTACATCCTAGCTGACTGGTTACGCATAAACTTCTTCCGTAATCATGAATCATTAATACAGTTTCTATAAAGCCTCCATCTTTAAGCTTTAAAAGATATTTGATTGTATCATCTTTTGAAACTTGTTTTTCTTCAATCTTTAAAGGTCCAATGTCATAAAAATCTGCTAATTTTTCTCTTAAAGCCATTGAAAGATTATTCATCTGATCAAAGGATTGTACATTTTGGCGATAAAGCCATTCAAAAACTTGGGTTGCTCTAAACTTCTTCTCACCAAACTGTAAGAATTCCTCAATCATCTGCTCTTGAGTATAATCATAAATTGATTTCATATTTTCATTCCTTTTCCAACAAACACATATAAAAGCCATCACTATGATACTGATAAGGCAAAATTGTTAATTCTTTTCTTTTTTTCATATCAGGATATTTAGTTATGAATTTTGCTATTTGTTTTTCATTTTCTTTTTTATTGATTGTACAAGTACTATATACAATATTACCACCTTTTTTCAATAAAAAATATGCATTTTCCAATAATTTTTCCTGGATAATCATAATTTCATCCATAGCTGAACTATCTTGATATTTAATTTCTGGTTTTCTTGCTAAAACACCTAAACCACTACAAGGTGCATCACATAATATTTTATCAAATGTCAAAGGTGGATAAATGTCTTTTAACAAAGTAGAATCATGAACATGGGTTTGAACATTTTTCACATGCAAACGTTCTAATTGTTGTTTAACCAAATTCATTTTATGTTCATATAAATCATAAGCTTCGATTTTTCCTTTATTATTCATCAACATTGCCAAATGAGAGGTCTTGCTACCAGGGGCACTACACATATCTAAAACATAATCATTCTCTTTTGGATTTAAAAGACGTGCTACTAATTGACTTGATTCATCCTGAATCGTGACATATCCATGTACAAATTCATCCGTTGAGGCGATATGATGCCCTGTATAATAAAGTCCATCCGGCGATAATTGGGCTGCTGTCCATTGAGGATTTTTGAGAATATCTTCTTTTGTAGATAAAAGCGTATTCACTCTTGCACAATGAGAGGGAACTTCATGAAAGGCATAAAAAATCTGAGATGTTTCTTCAAATCCATACTGCTTGCTTAACATCTTTACTAGCCATAAGGGATGACTCGTTTCAATAGATAGTTTTTCTTCTTTGGATAAACCATCAAAAGAATATGAAGATTGAAAAACATTCTGCAATACAGCATGAATAAAATTAGCCGTCTTTTTTCCTTTTTTTCTCTTGGCGAGTTCCACAGCCTCATTAATAATAGCATAATCTGGAATAGCATCCATTTTTTCATGCTGATAAAGGCTCATCAACAAAAGCATTTTTTCATAAGTCTTTACACGACCTTGTATATGTGGTTTTAAAATATATTCTAAAAGCAATAAATTTTGTACTGTCCCATAGACAACTCTTGTGATGAAATCTTTTTGTTGTCTTGTTAAATCATAACGTTGAAAATAAGTGTTAAGGGTTAAATTTAAATAACTTTGATTTTGTTTATATTTTAATAAAATTTCTAATGCAAGTTCTCTTTCCATAATTATATCTGTGAGTACGGATTAAAATCACAAACGACTCTTACCTTTCCTTTTTGTTGTTTATTATAATAATCATTCATAACATTCAATGCATCATATATATCTTGAGAATGCAAAAATTTCACCAGTATGCGTTCACGATAAATATCTTGCATTTTATAGATTGTACTTTTAGCAGGACCTAAAACAATTGTTTGCTGACTATGAGATAACAAATAATTTTTCACATCCAAAGCAACCTGATGAATCAAATTCTCATGTGGTGATTGAATCAAGATACTGACCATATGACAATATGGTGGATATTTTGCCTTTTGACGATATTTCATTTCCTGATAAAAAAAAGTCTTATAGTCATGATGAGCTGCACATGTAATAGCATAATGATCAGGATTATAGGTTTGAATAATGACATGTCCTTGTTTATGTCCCCTGCCACTTCGCCCTGAAACCTGACATAATAACTGAAATGTTCGTTCACTAGCACGAAAGTCAGGAATATTCAAACTTAAATCAGCATTTAGAACACCTACAAAAGTCACATCTTCAAAATCCAATCCCTTTGCAATCATTTGTGTTCCTAGCAATATATTGCCTTCTTTTTTTCTAAATTTTTCTAGTAGCTTTAAATGTCCATTTTTCTGACGTGTTGTGTCCACATCATAACGAATCACTTTTGCTCCCACAAAAGTCTTTTCTATTTCTTCTTCAATTTTCTGTGTCCCATATCCAATACTCTTTAAATGTGTTGAACCACAATGAGGACAAACTCGAGGATAATCTATCATATATTCACAATAATGACATTTTAATTTATGTTCACTACGATGATCTGTTAAAGTGACATCACAATGAGGACATTTTAAAACCTCTCCACAATCCTGGCATTGCACATAAGTGGCATAACCTCTCTTATTCAACAAAAGTATGATTTGTTCTCCTTTATCTAAGGTTGTCTGAATGCTTTTTCTCATTTGACGAGAAAATAAAGAATAATTACGATGCCTCGTTTCTTGAATCATATCAACAATTTCTACTTTGGGTAATGGTTTTTGATTAATGCGATGTGGCAATTCATATAAATCATATACTCCTTTCATCGCACGTGCATAGCTTTCAAGAGAAGGTGTTGCACTTCCTAAAACCACACTGGCATGATGTGTCTTGCCTCTCATTTTGGCAATTTGTGAGGTCAGATAACGAGGCTTTGATTCCTGTTTATAACTGGCATCATGCTCTTCATCAAGAATAATCAGACCAATATTCTCTAAAGGTGCAAAAACGGCTGATCTCGCCCCTACAACAACTTTCACTTCCTGACGTTTAATACGTCGATATTCATCATATTTTTCTCCCTGTGATAAACGTGAATGTAAAATAGCAACCTGATTGCCAAAACGCTGTCTAAACACTTCAACCATCATGGGCGTTAAAGAAATTTCTGGCACCAGCATCATCACTGATTGATTGTGATGAATATAATGTGCTGCCAAAGTCAGATAAACCTCTGTTTTCCCAGAACCAGTCACACCATGCAATAAGGCAACTCTTCCTTGATGTGCCAATATACCATCCACAACCTTTTTTTGATCATCCGTGAGTTGCACAGGTTGATATTCATGCTGAAGAGAAAAAGGCTGACGATAAACTTCTTTTTCATAAATTTGAATTAAGCCTTGTTTTTCAAGATTGTTTAATAATCCTCGACTATATGGTATATCTTTCAATAAGATATCAGGATGTTGATCTAAATATTCTAAACATTCCTGCTGTTTTGTTGTTTTTGCCTGATGATGAGATATGACTTGTACAGCCAATTGTTTTTTGATACCTACCGCTTGATGAGTGCCAGGTTTAAGTTGTGTTGGCAGCATCGCCTGCAAACACGAAATACGTGGAGATAAAGTCATTTTGGATAACTGATGAGCCAAATTCTGAAGTTCCTCATTTAATAAAGGCTCTTCATCAATGACTTTCAAAATATATTGATATTGAAATCCAGCTTTTTTTTCAAGTTCTTCTTGTGATAGAGAAGTTTCCTCTATTGCTTCTACATAACCTATAATTTTCTGATATCCAAAACGAATCCAAACACGAATACCTACCATTAATTTCTTATGACTTAAATAATCAAATGTAGTATCCAGTGAATGAACAGGATGTTCTACAAGCACTTTGACAATGTACATATCTTCACCACCTATTGCTTTATTTTATCATAAATCAAAACTTTTTAAAACAACTCATTCATTCTTATGGAAATGAAAAACAGTCAATAATGACTGCTCATATATATTTCTATTATTTTGTCTGATAACGTTCTTCACCCCACCATGAAGGAATCAGCTCTTTTAATGTGATTGTTTCTCGTGTATCAAAATTAACCATAATTTCCATGTCTTCATTTTTCTTATTCAACTGCATAAAAAATTCACGACAGGCACCACAAGGCATTCCACTTCCTCCACCATATGGAGGTTGAGCTCGAAATGCAATCATTCTTTTGACAACTGTCTGCCCACTTTTCATATACATATGAAGGGCTGCAACTCTTTCAGCACATAAATCCATAACACCACTACAGCTTTCTATACAGAAGCCTGTATAAATATCACCATTTTCTGCTTCTAATGCACAAACAACATGATGTGCATAGATAAAAGGTGATACCTCCTGAGGATGATATTCTTCTTTAGCTTTCAAATATAATTTTTCCCAAATATCCATAACCTACATTTTCTCCAATTTCTCCAGATCCTGATCTCTCACATATGATTCCATATAACCACATTTTTTACAAATATATTGTTCAACCTTAAGTTTACGATAATCTGTAATCACATCATGGTAAGCATTACGTTTCAAAACACCATTCGATGAAACAAAAAGAATATCTTGACTTTGACATTTTGGACAACATTGATTTTTCTTCATCAAAACACCCTCCTTATACCATTTATTATGGCATACGCATCAAGGGAAGTCTATATCTTTTCATCAACAAAAAAAACACCATATGGTGCTTTATAAATTTTCTTTAATAATTTCTGCGATTCTTTCTTTTGCTGCAACAACATCATCATTTTCTACAACATATTTATATTCATCTTTTGTTGCAATTTCTTTTCTCGCCTTAGCAAGTCTTTCCTGAACAATACTTTCCTCTTCTGTACGACGACCACGAATACGACGTTCTAGTTCTTCAAGTGATGGAGGTACTAAAAATATTGTTAATGCATGAGGACATTTGGCCATAACCTGTAAAGCGCCCTGTACTTCAATTTCTAAAACAACATTTTTCCCTTCATTCAATAATTCTTCCACATGAAACTGAGGAGTACCATAGTAATTTCCTACAAATTTGGCATATTCCAATAATTCTCCATTTTCAATCTTTTCTTTAAATGTCTCTTCACTCACAAAAAAGTAATCTACACCATCTTTTTCATTAGGACGAGGCTTACGTGTTGTCATTGATATTGAATAAGCTAGATTCAAACTTTCATCTTTAAACAACTCCTGACGAACCGTTCCTTTCCCAACACCACTTGGCCCACTCAAAATAATCAAAAGCCCTTTTTTCAATCTCTCCACCATCCTTTGAAACAATGTTACATGAATGTAACTTTAATGTCAATTCTTTTTGAAATATGTTATACTATTTATCGGTGATAAAATATGGCTTATGATGGAATGATGTTATCTCGTGTTGTTGAACAACTTCAAAATCAAATCACACGAGGAAGAATTAATAAAATATATCAAATTTCACAATATGAACTTTTATTTCATATTCGTTCTCAAAGAGAAAATGTCAAACTATTGATTTCTATACATCCAGTTTATGCAAGAATTCAATTGACACATCTCAATTATCCAACTCCAGCAACTCCTAATGCATTGACCATGCTTTTAAGGAAACATCTGGAAGGTGCTTATATTGAACGTATTTCACAAGTTGGATTAGATCGTATTGTAGATATTGAATTCATTGGTGTTAATGAACTTAAGGATACAGTGAAATATCATGTTTATATTGAAATCATGGGTAAACATTCAAACACTATTATAACTCATGATAACAATAAAATTATTGATTGTTTAAAACGTGTTTCTCCTTCTATGAGTTCACGTATTTTACAACCTGGTGCAATTTATCAAAAACCACCACTTATCCCTAAGAAAAATCCATTTATTGATGGATGGATAGAAACCGATAATCTGACAAAAACATATCAGGGATTCTCTCCTGAATTATCTAGAGAAGTCTTATATCGTTTAGAACATCAAGAAAAATTTGAAGATATTATGCTTCAAATTCAAAACTCGCACAATTTATACATTCATCAATATCAGGACAAAGAATATTTCCATGTGATTCCATTGACACATCTACAATGTGACTATCAGGTTTATTCTTTATTTGATGGATTAGATGAACATTATCATTTAATTGATGAAAAAGATCGCATTAAACAACAGACTTCTGATTTAGGAAAATTTATTCACAATGAATATCAAAGAAATGTCAGTAAATTAAATAAATTGAAACAAACATACTTTGAATCACAAAATAGTGATGATTTACGTATTAAGGGAGATTTATTATTCGCTAATTTGAATCTCATCACAAAAGGTCAAAAAGAAGTAACAGTTGAAAATTATTATGATGGGACAATGATCACTATTGAACTTGATGAAAGATATGATGGTAAAACCAATGCCAATAAATATTATGCAAAATACCAAAAAGCAAAAAAAGCGTTATCACATCTCCAAGAACAAATGAAAATCACTGAAGATGAAATTCATTATTTTGATACGCTTATGACTATGATGGAAAACGCTTCTTACTATGATGCTTTAGAAATTAAAGAAGAACTAGAAAATTTAGGTTATCTTAAAAAGAAAAAAGCAAAACAAGTTCATCGTCCTAAAAAACTACATATAGAAACTTATCTGACAAAAGATAACATTAAAATATATGTAGGCAAGAATAATCTGCAAAACGATTATCTTACCTTTAAAATAGCTTCAAAAAACGATATGTGGTTTCATGTTAAAGATATGCCTGGAAGCCATGTTGTTGTGCATAGTGAAAATTTAGATGAATATACTATTCGTCTAGCCAGCAAAATTGCTGCATATTTTTCTAAAGGTAAACACAGTTCTTCAGTTCCTGTGAATTACACTCTTGTCAGAAATTTGAAAAAAATGCAAGGTGGTAAGCCTGGCCAAGTCATACTTTCACATTATTCAACGATTTATATTGATCCTGATGAAACCATTTTTAACGACATGAACAAGATGAATTCATAGATGAAGCATTCATAAAAGTTTGTTCATATACAGGATAAAATACTGGATAATACATACAATGGTTGACACGACGGCATTCAATTGGACAAATGACCGGTTGCTCAACTGGTGTAACTTGGTTTGTTATGCAAACTCTTCTAGGAGCTACCAATGGCTGTGGTCTAGGACAACCATTGACATTTCCAAAATTCATTGAATTTCCATAGGCCATTTGACCCTGGCATGAATTCATATTTTGGCAACCGCAAGATTGTTGAAACATAATATCCCTCCTTCACTATATTGTATGTGAAACAAAGAAAAGAGGTAGGGCAAATGAAAGGAGTTTAATCATGAAATTAATTGAGTGGAATTGTTTTGATGAAATTTCAGCATATACCACATGTGCTTATGACGAAAAACATCGTCTGATGAATATGAGTTATAACGGTATCGATGACAAGCAAGTTTTAGTCAATCGTCAACAACTTGCTCAAACATTAAATACCGACTTATCACATATGGTTGCAACACTACAGCAACACACAACAAACTTTATTAAAGTCAGCTTGCAAGATGGCGGTAGAGGTATGCTGAGCAAAGATGATGCCTTTCAAGGTTATGATGCCATGTATACACGTGATAAGCATTTGTGGCTTTGGACTTTTCATGCTGACTGTTGTCCCGTTTTATTATATTGTCGTGACCAAAAAATTGTGGCTGCCATCCATTCTGGATGGAAAGGAACAGTTGGCGAAATTGTTGGAAAAGTTGCCCATCATCTTATTTCACATGAGCAATGTCAACCTGAACAAATGTATGCCTATATAGGTCCTTCCATTGAACAGAGAAATTTTGAAGCCAGAGATGATATTATTGATTTGGTTAAAAACATGTCTTTTGATACGCACTCTTTTTATACCAAAAAAGAAGATGGTGCTTATCTATTAAATCATAAAGAACTGATTCAACAACAACTTCTTCAGCTTCGTGTGCCTAAACAGAACATAACTATTTCTCCATATTGTACAATAGAAAATGAGGACCTTTTCTTCTCCTATCGTCGAGATAAAAGTCCTCATCGTCAAATCACATTAATTTCTCTTAAGTAACCTTTGCTGGTTACTTTTTATTATCTCATGCATAGCTGTTGGAATATAGTCAATCAGTTTTGAAGGAATCACTGTATAAGCAGTTTCAGCTAGATGATCTCCAGCATAACCATGGATGAAAACACCTAACATGGCAGCCTGTAAAGCACTATATCCCTGTCCTACAAAACTTGTAATCATCCCCGCCAAAACGTCTCCCATACCTCCTGTTGCCATTGCTTTATTTCCCGAAAAAATACGATAGGACTCATAACCATTGGTCACAATTGTATAAGGCCCTTTTAAAACAAGGACAACGTGATATTTCAAAGCAAAATCTCTAGCAACAACCAGCATATCATCATCGTCTTTAAAATCACATAAGCGTCTGAACTCACCCAAATGTGGTGTTAAGATGATATCACGCTTTTGTGTTTTCAATAAATCAATATGAGCCGATAAAATCGTTAAAGCATCTGCGTCTATCACCAGAGGCTGACTAGTTTTTTCTAACACATCTATAACATAGCGATAGCTTTCTAAACTCTGTCCTAACCCACAGCCAATAAGAAGTGCATCATATTTAGCCAAGTCTTCTTTTAATAAAATAGGTGCTCTTATAACAGCAGTCGCTTCAGGGCAGAAATGTGTTAAAGATTGGATGACCTCAGGTACACTCATCACAGTTGTAATGCCACTTCCACTGTAGACACAGCTTTTAGCACTTAATAGCGCGGCTCCTTTATACTCTGGACTCCCTGTAATTAGGCATGTATGTCCATAAGTTCCCTTATAGCCATCAAATATCCTATCTTTTAAAATGAAAGAGACATATTCTTCATCGGCTAGTTGATACAGTCCTGCTTCTTCACTGACATCTTCTAAATCGAGTTTTTCTACTATCACTTCACCTGTAAAATATTGACTATCAGGATTCAAAAAACCATTCTTTAATGCACTTAAAGTAATTGTCTTCGTTGCACTGACAACACTTTGATATGGCTTTCCACTATTACAGTCAAGTCCTGTTGGAATATCAACCGCAATAACTTCTTTATCATAAAACTGATTAATTCCCTCAATAACACCCTGATAGAGCCCTCTTGGAGAGCTATTTAATCCAAAACCAAACATGGCATCCACAATGGTGTCAGACGTTTTCATATGTTCTAATGTCTGATCTAGATTTTCTGCTTGAAAATGATAAACTTCTATAGATAAATCATAACATTTCTGTAGATAATAAGCGTTGGCTTGAGAAAGATGTTCATGATCTTCAAATATAAAGACTTTCACATGTTGCCCTTGCTGATACAATTTTATAGCTAAAGATAAACCATCAGCACCATTATTTCCTGGACCACATACAATGCTTAATGATTTGCCATCTATATGTTTTAATAAGCAATCACTTGCTTTATCAACCAACTCTTCTATTGTATACCCATGTTTTAATAAACATTCATCATATTTTTTCATTAATTGTTGACTACCAATATACATATCC
>NZ_JBVAYN010000031.1:0-23370 GCF_055420065.1 Massilimicrobiota sp. mt181 | reverse complement strand
ATACCATTATTATAAACAAACTTGTTACGAAAAAAAAGACCCAAAGGGCCTTTAATCAGCATTTAATATAGATGCTTGTGTATATGTTCTTTGAGCTAATTCATTATTTAATGAGTAAAGTGATTTAGGATCATGACCAAATAATTCAAACTGAGTTAATAAATCAGATGCATTCTTTTCTTCTTCACCTTGTTCAGAAACATACCAGTCTAAGAATTTCATTGTACGATAATCTTTGACTTCATAAGCAGCATCATAAATAGTATGAATTAAACTTGTTACATATTTTTCATGTTCTAAACCATATTTTAAAGGATCATCAAGATGAGTTAATTCTTTATCAGGTTTATCAATAGCTGATAATGTCACTTGGTAATCATTATCTTGTAAGTATTGCAAAATTCCAATAGCGTGATCCATTTCTTCTTTAGCTTGAATGTTATACCAGTTAGCATAACCATTTAAACCTTTATATGCATAGAAATTTGCAAAATCTAAATATAAGTAAGCAGAATACATTTCTTTATTAATTTGATCATTTAATAAATCAGCAACTTTTTGATCTAACATTTTTCATTCCTCCTTATAATATATATTATATACTCATCCCCAAATAAAAACAATGTTCCTTAATTGATATCATGGACTTTCTTATGATAAATTTGATACAATAAAAGAAAGAAGGTGATCAGATGAGTTTTAAACAGGATTTTAGACTTCAATCCATTGAACTTAATGAAAAAAGAGTTATTCGTGATGCTATTCATGATTATATCCATATTGATCATTTATTGATATGGCGTTTAATTAATACAAAAGAAATGCAGAGATTAAGAAGAATTAAACAACTGGGAGGAACTTATCAGGTTTTTCAAAGTGCAGAGCATTCTCGTTTTGTTCATTCTTTAGGTGTTTATCAGGTTGTCAGAAGAATGCTGGAAACAGAATGCCTGGACCAGGAATTAAGTGATTATGATAAACTCTGTGTGATGTGTGCAGGTTTATTGCATGATATTGGGCATGGACCTTTTTCGCATTCTTTTGAAGGCGTTTTTGAAGAAAATCATGAAGATATGACAGTGAGAATGATTTTAGAGGATAGTGAAGTCCATGATGTTTTGGTATCGCTATATGAAGATTTGCCAAAGGATGTTGCCAGTATTATTCAACATACACATCCTCATCAAATTTTGATACAGATGGTATCGAGTCAACTCGATGCTGATCGCATGGATTATTTGCTTAGGGATTCATATATGAGTGGAACAACTTATGGACAGTTTGATATGTCACGTATTTTAAGAACGATGCGTATTTGTGAAGGTCAGATTGTTTATAAAGAATCGGGTGTTCAGGCTATAGAGAATTATATATTAGCTAGATATCATATGTATTGGCAGGTTTACTATCATCCAACAGCAAGAAGTTATGAACATCTTCTTCAAAGTGTTTTTCAAAGAGTTAAGGATTTATATTATGCTCATTATGCATTTCGAACAGATTTACGTTATCTGATTCCTATGCTGGAACAACGTGTTGAAGTAGCGGATTTTGTGGCTTTAGATGAGGCAGTCGTTTTATATTATTTTAAAGAATTCACACATGAAAATGATTTTATTTTAAGTGATTTATCTGCCAGATTCTTAGATCGACATTTATTTAAATTCATGCAGTTAAAAAGTCATGAAGATTTAGAAAAAATTCGAGAAATTGCTAGAGAAAAAGGATATCATCCAGATTATTATATTATCAGTGATAATCAAAAACAGATTCCTTATTTACATTATGGAGAAAGTGGAGAATTAAGTGAGATTGAAATTCTTGATAGTGAAGGACATCTTTCTCCATTACCAATGAAATCAGAGATTGTTTCAGCTATTCTCAATTCTAAACGTTTTAAATCAGATCAAAAAGTATTTTTTCCAAAGGAGATTAAAGATGAATTATCAATTTTTCAATAAGCTTCCTCAAGAAGCAAAGATGATTAGAGAACAGATTTTTGTGAAAGAACAGGGATTCCAAAATGAATTTGACGATATTGATGACAGATGCTGGCACTTGGTGATATATGATTATAAAACACCGGTTGGTTGTGCACGCCTATATGATGAAGATGGTAAAATGATTTTTGGTAGAATTGCAGTGATTAAGGATTATCGACATAAACATTTAGGAAGTTATATCTTACATGAGCTGGAGAAAAAAGCCAGAGAATTGGGTTATCAATCAGTCGAACTTTCTGCTCAGGTCAATGCCAAAGCATTTTATGAAAAGAATGGTTATATATCTTCTGGTGATGAGTATCTAGATGAATTTTGCCCTCATATTCATATGGAAAAAAGATTATAATTTGGATAAAAATCAGTAGGCATAAGTCTACTGATTTTTATTGATACAGATAAATTGTCTTTTATGCAAATATAATTTAAAACTTTGATTTAAGAATATCTATATAGCACAATATTTACTTTAAGCAAATATTGTGCTATATTTGTTTTAGAAAAGAAAGTTTTTTGTATAAATAAAAAGAAAATCAAAGAATTTTTGCGTATATATAAGTAGGAGATCTTTTTTATCATTCCTTGAATATTGAAAAGCTAACTATAAAAATCAAAGGAGGAATGATGAATTGAAACAGGAATATCTTGATGCATTAGAAAAATTAAGACCTATTGATAATGACTTTATGAAAATCGTATTCAAGGATCAAAGATGTGTGGAATTATTATTGGATATTATCTTTGAGCATCAGTTTTATCTTGTAGAATTTCATATTGAAGATGAGCATAAGAATCTAGAAGGAAGATCAGTAAAAATGGATATTGTCCCTCATGATGAGTCTGGAAGAGCTGTTGATATCGAGATGGAAAAAAGCATAGAAAATGCAACACCTTTAAGGACCAGATATTATGCGAGCATATTGGATAGCAGTATATCCTTTCCTAATGAAAAATGGCACGAACTGCCAGATATCTATGTCATCTTTATATGTGAGCAGTTTGTATTAAAACCTGGAAAGATAGATAGACATATTCAAAGATATATAGATGGTGAAAGCCTATTTGACGATAAGGTTCATATCATCTATATCAATGCCAACATACAGGATGAAACGCCATTAGGGAAACTGATGCATGATCTGATGTGTCAAAAACCAGAAGATATGTATTATGAAGCATTGAGAAGAAGAGTAGGATATTTTAAGAATCACGAAGGAGGAAAGAAGATGATGTGTGATGTTATTCAAGAATTAGTAGAAAAAGCAGAAAAGAGAGCAGAAGAGAAAGGAAAAAACTTGGAGTGGAACAAGGTGAAAAGAGAGGAGAAAAACAAGGACGTATAAAAGTAATAATTGAAATCTTGTTGAATAAGTTTCCAGGAATGGATTTTGAGTGGGTCAAAGGATGTAATGATTCGCAGATTAAAAAGATACAGAAATATATAGTGATGAATATAAATTATGATGAATTTTACAAATTGGTTCACTCATAAGATATTTTGTATGAATAAATAATAAATAGAAGAATTCTATAATGAAAGCTAATGACTTTTGTTGTAGAATTTTTTTGATTTCAATATAATGGAGCACAAAAAAGTGTCTTTATTTGGTATGAACTGTGATATACTTATAAAAAGGAGTGAGGACTATGCTTTGTTATTATACTGTTTTGAAAACACATCAGATGACACAGGATATCTTAATAGATATGCTATTGGATTGGCTGGAACATTCTAAAAATAAGATGGATGGTCTCAGTCGTCCTCATCAGTTTCCTTTTGAATATCAGATTGAATCTAAATACTTGAAGATTCAATTATTTGCTGAACGATATTTCACGATTTATTTTTCAACAAAAGATAATTATAAAAATACACATTTTATTGTAGAAGTGATTTATGACTGTCAGGAAGAAAAAATTCATTTGCGTTTTTCTAAAGAAACATCTAATGAATCACAATATATATCGGCGGTATCTATACCAGCATTATTTAGAAATATTATTCAGTCACCTTATATTCAAAAAGATATTCTTCCTATGTCGGAGAAAGCTTATCCAGTAGAAAGTATTGAGGAAGATCAAAAGAATCAATATCAAATGCCTGTTATTTATATGAGAACACGTTTGTTGAGTGCTCATCGATTGGCTAGAGAAGTTTTAGGTTTGGCACATGTTTGTTATTGTTCAAAGCAAAAAGAAGAGGGATGTATTGAGATTATTTATCCTGACTATCGTAAGCGTACTTATATGCTTTCTAAAAAAAGACGTTATCAATATCAGATTTATGAAATCAATGAAATCTTGCGAAATGAGATGATACACAAATATCAGGATTCCATGCCTTCTTATGAACAGCTATATCAAAAGCAGATTTATTCTCAACAGACATCAACAATAAAAAATACAAAGGAATATCAGGAAGAGTTTGAAAAAGAAATACAAAGACAACAGCAGGAAGTTGATGAACTGAAAAATCTTTATGAGATGTTATTACAAGAACAGCACAAAGAACAGAAGAAAAACCAGAAACTGGTGAAGATGAAAGAGGCTTATGCATCACCTTTATTAAGTATTGATGATATGAGTAAAGTTGTGCCTTATCAAAAATGTTTACTGCAATACATTCGTCAAAAAGCTATGAATCTTGATTCAACCCATGAAATTTATCGACGTTTAGATATTCTTTTATCAATTTTAAATGCGAATGGAGGTCAGTTATGAAATCATTTTCGACTTATCTTGAATACAAAGAGAAAATGCCTATTTCTCAATGGATAGCATCCTTGTTTGAAGTCTATCAGATTGAAGATGATATTGATTTAACGAAACAGAGAATTGCCAAGGATCGATTACAGATTTATCAATATCCAAAAGATCATAGTGTTGTTGTGCAGATGAAGCAGCGTCTTGAATTCATTTATAATGAAGAAGATGGATGTTTATGTATACATAATGATGGGAGTCAAGAAGGCTATCGTTATATTGATGCTGGTATAGAAAAAGGATTATGGAAAGACGACATATTACCAATCACAAATCAGGCTTTAAAGATTTGTGATGAGAATTATCAGATGGTTAATCAATGGCTGTCCTCTTCGCATCGATTACCGATTGTTTATATTAACTATTTACAGATTGTGGATCCTGATTATTTGGCACATCAGTTGAGAGGAATTGCACATGTCTTATATGAAGACAATAGTGAAATACATGAACTGCTGCAAAAACATTGTCAAATGGTACCTCAATATGGAAAGCTTGCCATTTACTATTTGAATAATGATTATAAAATCTATCGTTTTTCTAAAAAGGAATCACAGGATTTATTACAACAACGTGTATTACATAATCTAGCATCTTTTTTAAAGCAAAGACAATATGGAGAACGTTATGACTTTCATTGTTTACAAAAAAAATATTTGGAAGATTTAAGACTACAGGCCAATGATTATGAAAAAGAAATGATTTTTCAGTTGGATCAACAAATGAAAAAGTTGGAAGATGAAAAGGAACGTTATGTTCAGTTGATTGAGAAATTAGAAAATGAAGTCATGCTTTTGCAGATGCAAAATGATCAGATTGAAGAAGAATTATCTTCACAATATCAATATGCTTTACTGGCAAAAGGAGAATTAAAAGAATTTTATCAGTCAGAACAAAAAGATGTTTTATTAGATATGTTAGAAGATGATGTGAAAAAGAAAAATACAGGAGATTTGGATATTGAGATATTAGGAGATATTTTAAAACAAAATCCTAAAGAAGGAACAAGGGAGGAATATCTTGATCATATTTCGAAACAGCTATTAGATGGTGGGAGTATTTATAAATTGAAAAATTGGGGAATAGATGTGAAAGGAGAAAAGAATAAACATCCTGTAGTTATTTTCTTTGATGATTCACGTTATCAGTCTACCGTTTCATCTACACCTAGTGATGTAAATGCCTGTAGACAAATTTATAGACAGTTTAGAAAATATTTCTTTTAGTATAACAGAGTAATATATTTTTATAATCAGCCTTGATATTTTTTATAAAGATAATTATAATGCTATCAAGGTAGGAGGGATATTATGAATCCCAAAGTTAAAGTCAGATTAAGAGTTATCGCCATTTTAACAACATTAATATGGATGATTGTTATTTTTAGATTTTCAATGGATACAGGTGTATCATCACACGAACTCAGTGATTTCTGTGTTCAAGTCTTTAATAAAGCTGTATATCATTTTACTGGAAAAGATTTGTCGATATCCATCACACCAGAACATTATGCACTGATAGAATTGTTTTTTAGAAAATTAGCTCATATGAGTATTTACTTTATATTAAGTATTAATGTGATGATTGTTTTATTTACATTTAATATGAGCATGACATTAAGAATGTTTCTAACAGCTTTATTCTGTTTTCTTTATGCTCTTTCGGATGAGTTTCATCAGATGTTTGTAGATGGAAGAGGAGCGAGCTTTACAGATTGTTTGATTGATACGAGTGGGGCACTGTTAGGCATCTTGGCAGCACTTGTCATTTATTGTATCATGTATACAATTATGACGAAGTATCAAAAACATAAAGGTTTAATTAAAGGAGCTTATGAATAATCACTTCATTATGAGGTGATTTTTTTATTTAATATTCTTATGTGTATAAATATAATATTCTTATGTGTATAAATACATTGATTTCAACTAAGTGAGTATATGAAATAATCACTTGCTATTGAAGTGAACCTCAAAGGTTGGATAAAATTAGAGATGTTTACATATGAAGATAAAAAATATAGGGTTCTAAGATAAAAAATATTTGAAATATGTTTTTTATATAGACAAATAAAAAGTTGTAAAAATAATTTAATATGATGATCACCCGGTATACAGTGTAAATAGTTAAACACTGATATGGATGGACATCATATCACGGTCTGAAGATTATTTTAATAATCATTTTTTTATAGACTTTATTATATCAGGTAGGGATAGTTTGCAAGAACGACGATATTAGTTCTTAAATTAGGTTATGATATTAAATAAAAGGATAATATATTTTTGATTCGAAATTTTTTGGATTGATATTTTTTAAGAAAGTTGCTATTGATAAAACTGTTAGTGAGGGGATGTAAAACGCAAATATATAATATTGAAAAGCAAAAATTGGTAAATGTTAAAACTGACAAAAATGTTGACTTTTTGGTTATATTGCCATATTATGTTGATGGGAAAAAGGAAAAATGATATACTAGTAATATCATAGTGGAAAAATAAAGGGAGAGGATATACATGAAAGAAAATATTTTTGCATTATGTCTGATTGGTATTGAAACTGCTTTCTTTTATCTTCTCTATTTTGTTATGGATTTACCGCTATGTTTTTATGTGCAATTATGTTTATTATGGATAATTATAATGTTTACTGGTGGACATTATAAAATTAGATCTACTCTTGTATGGGATGAAATTAGAAGCGATTTGAAAGCATTTGTTTATTTTACTTTGATTTCTTTTGTTTTTGCATATCCAAAAACAAACTTCTATTTAAAAATATTGGGAGTAGGTTTTTTTATGTCTATATTTGCAATTTTTGTCAATAGAATGATACGTATTATATTGAGAAAATGGCTTGCTAGAAAGACATTGATTATTGGTACGGGGGCAGAAGCATATCGAGTAGGACGTATTGCGAATAACAATCGATTTGCGCTTACAAATGTTTTGGGATTTGTGAAAATTGATGAATATATAGATGATGAATTGAAAGAAGATTGTAGATATAAAATTTATGATTATTATGAATTAGATGATTTGTTGGACAACAATCAAATAGATCAAACTATTATTGCTTTGCCAAATGCTTTAAAAGAGGAAATAGATGTTATCACTAGACAATTGTTTGATAGAGTTCGATATGTGAAAGTATTACCACAACTTAATTTTACAATGACATTTAATTCAAAGATTGATGATTTTGATGGAGAGTTGTTAATTTCAACATCAAGAGGTAGATTAGGCTTTTTTGGTAAGGCTTTAAAAAGAGTTATTGATATTTGTGCAGGAATATGTGGATGTTTATTGCTTATTCCATTAACTATATATGTTTCTCATAAGAACAAGAAAAATGGAGATACAGATCCTATATTTTTTAAGCAAAAGAGAATTGGAGAAAATGGAAAGGATATATATATTTATAAATATCGTTCTATGGTCCCCGATGCAGAAAAAGTACTTGAAGAATTAATGAAAAAGGATCCAGCTATTAGAGAAGAATATTTGACTAATAAAAAGTTGGTTAATGATCCACGTATTACTGAAGTAGGACGTTTTTTAAGAAGAACATCTCTGGATGAGTTTCCACAATTTTTTAATGTCCTTAAGGGAGATATGAGCTTAGTTGGACCTAGACCATATTTACCTAGAGAAAAAGATGATATGGATATTTATTATAATTCTATTATCAGATGTAAACCTGGTATAACAGGTATGTGGCAAGCCAATGGACGAAGTGATGTTGGCTTCATTGATAGATGCAAATTAGATGATTATTATTATAGAAACTGGAGTTTAGGTTTAGATATGATAATTATCTATAAAACGATTAAGAGTGTTATTTATGGAAAGGGTGCATTATAATGTATCTATTTCGTAAAGTATATTCATTTAGGAAAGGTTAAGTTTGACATGAAAGATATTAAAATTATTGTAGCTACACACAAAAAATATCGAATGCCATCTGATTCAATGTATATTCCGGTACATGTGGGTAGAGAAGGAAAAAATGATATAGGATATCAAGGTGATAATACAGGAGAAAACATATCGTTAAAAAATCCGTATTTTTGTGAATTAACTGGATTATATTGGGCGTGGAAAAATTTGAATTGTGAATATTTAGGCTTATCTCATTATAGAAGACATTTTAGTAATGGCAAGAAAAACAAAGATAAATTTTTAATGATTATTGATCAAAATAAAGTGAATGATTTATTAGATGAAACAGATATAATTGTTCCAAAAGAAAGAAAATATTACATTGAATCAATTTATTCTCATTATACTCATACTCATTATGAGAAGGATTTACAAGAAACAAGAAATATTATTAAAAGAAAATATCCAGATTATTTAACAACATTTGATAACAGAATGAAAATGACACATGCACATATGTTTAATATGTTTATTATGAAAAAAGAATTAGCAGATCAATATTGTGAGTTTTTATTTGATGTGCTTTTTGAGCTTGAAAACAGTTTGGATATCAGTGATTATGATTCTTTTCAAGCAAGATTATATGGAAGAATAAGTGAACTATTATTTGACGTATGGTTAGATAAAAATAATCTGAGTTATAAAGAAGTGCCTGTAATCCATATGGAAAAAATTAATTGGCTAAAAAAAGGAATTTGTTTTTTGAAAGCTAAGTTTATTGGTGAGAAATATAAAGGGAGTTTTTAATATGAATGACACGTTGATTTCTATTGTTGTTCCGGTTTACAATGTATCTCAATATTTAGAAAGGTGTATACAAAGTGTAATTTATCAAACATATGAAAATTTAGATATTATTTTAATAGATGATGGATCAACTGATAATAGTGGATTGATTTGTGATAAATATGCTAAAATAGATAAACGAATACGAGTTTTGCATCAACAGAATTCGGGTCTATCTGCCGCAAGAAATGCAGGAATAGAAATTGCAAAAGGGAAATACATTACATTTATTGATTCAGATGATTATGTTGATTCAGATTATGTAAGTTTTTTATACGATTTGATAAAAAGAACTGGATGTAGTTTGGCGATTTGTTCACATACAGTTTTTTATGAAAATGGAACAATAATAAAAAAAGCTGATGGTACATTTGATATTTTTACTAGCGAAGAAGTTTTGGAAAAAATTTTATATGATAAGGGAATAGACTTATCTGCTTGGGCAAAATTATACGATATAAATTTATTTAAGTATACAAGATTTCCTGTGGGAAGATATTATGAAGATGCAGCTACTACATATAAACTTGTGCATGATGCACAAAAAATAGTAAATGGCTCTGAAAGTAAGTATAATTATATGATTCGCCAGAATTCTATTTCTAATAATACTTTTACTGAAAAAAAGTTGGATTTAATTATTTCAACAAAAGAAATGGAAAATTTTGTTTGTGAAAATTATCCGAATTTAAGAAAAGCAGCTAAAAGACGTACTATGTATGCTTATTTATCAACATTATCTCAATTAGCTAATAGTTGTAATGATAATAAAGAGATAGAAAGAATGTTAATAAAATACATTAGAAATAATGGCTATAAACTATTGTTTAACAAAAAAGTATCTAAACGAGATAAATTTGGAATTTTATCTGCTTTATTTGGTTTTAAGTTTTATCGATATATATGGAATATTTATAAAGATATAACGGGAAGAAATTAAAAATTGTTATAAGGAGAATAAATATGAAATATGATTATTTAATAGTAGGAAGTGGATTGTTTGGCAGTATCTTTGCCTATGAAGCCAATAAGAAAGGAAAGACATGTCTCGTTATTGATAAAAGAAGTCATGTTGGTGGAAATGTTTATACTCAAGAAGTTGAAGGTATTCATGTACATAAATATGGTGCTCATATTTTCCATACTTCAAATAAAGAAGTTTGGGATTATATTCAGCAGTTTGCTGAATTCAATAGATATACAAATAGTCCGATTGCCAATTATAAAGGTGAAATCTATAACATGCCTTTCAACATGAATACTTTTAATAAACTATGGGGTGTTGTCACACCTGAACAGGCTAAAGAAAAAATCAATGAACAGATTAAGGAATCTGGAATTACTGAACCTCAAAATCTTGAAGAACAAGCTATTTCATTAGTTGGAAAGGATATCTATGAAAAGCTTGTTAAAGGCTATACACAAAAACAATGGGGTCGACCATGTAACGAGTTGCCTTCATTTATTATCAAAAGATTACCGGTTAGATTTACATATGATAATAACTATTTCAACGATTTGTATCAAGGTATCCCTATCGGTGGATATACACAAATTATTGAAAAAATGCTTGAAGGAATTGATGTCAAAGTCAACTGTGACTTCTTTGAACATCGTAAAGAGTTAGAAGAAATAGCAGATAAGATTGTCTTTACTGGAATGATTGATCAGTATTATGACTATTGTTATGGGGAACTGGAATATCGTAGTTTAAGATTTGAAGAAGAAATTTTAGATACAGATAATTATCAAGGAAATGCTGTTGTCAACTATAACGAATATGAAGTGCCTTATACAAGAATTATAGAACATAAGCATTTTGAATATGGAACACAACCTAAAACAGTGATTACAAAAGAATATCCAGCTTCATGGCATAAAGGTGATGAACCTTATTATCCAATGAATGATGAAAAGAACAATACTTTATATGAAAAATACAAAGCACTGGCACAGAAGGAAGATAAGGTTATCTTTGGAGGCAGATTAGGTATGTATAAATATTTTGATATGCATCATGTTATTGAAGAAGCATTAAAATGTGTTAATAATGAATTGAAGTCATAGTAAAATTGTAGCATATTAAATGATTTATATTAATTGCTGCTTTATTAGGATGAATTTTATTCAGGTAGTTTATAAATAATAGTTATTGCCTATTATTTATACTGAGAATAGTTGTTGCCGCAGTAATTTAAAGTGAAATTTTCAGAATATAATTTTAAACTTTTATATGTTAAATATTTAAAAACAAGAAACACTATAGGTTACAATCTATTTTATAATGAAATTTTATTGTTATATTCAATTAACAATTGAAATAGTAAAGATGTACAATTAAATATAATGTGATGTCGAAGATGGCAACACATTTTAAAGATTTGAAAATTTTATTCTAAATGACTGATTAAGTAACTGGTGATAAATGATATAATGGGAGTAGTTAAATAAAAGGATGGGCTTAAAATGAGAGAATTTATTCAAAATTTAAAAGTACATGATCTAATAAGAAATTATAATGACATAATTTTAAGGTGTATTTATTTATTGCATTTATTTGTATCATTTAATACATATCTAAATGTTACGTATTTACCAAAAGTAAGTCTGATTTTTTTAATGTTAATAACAGTCATAGCTTTTGGTTATCAAATTATAAATATCAAGAATTTTATATCGAAAAAAAGATTTTATTTAGTGATTTTTTTTATTTTGTCTTATGCTGTTTCTATGTGTTTCTATTTAAATAATAATTTTTATAATAATGTGAAATGTATAATGTGGATTATTATTTTGTTGTTTTTAATTTATTTATATTTTCCTCATAAAGAAAAAGTTAATATATATAAAGAAATAAAAATTCTATCTATTTTATCTGTATTTTATATTACAATTGTGAATATAATTGGATTTATTCTAATGTATTTTAATATAAGTGTTTTCAAAACTGCATTGGATGGGAGTGTCCAATTTTATGGCTTTTGGTGGGGTCGATTATATGGATTGTTTAATGATCCTAATCATGGGGCTGTTATTTCTGTTATAGGAATTTTCTTAGCCATAGGTTTATATAATAAAGAACTTTGTTGGAAGAGAAAGTTTTTAATCGTTTTAAGTATATTCATACAATTCTTCTACATTACATTTAGTGATTCTAGGACAGCTATTGTTTCTTTGATTTGTGGATGTATTGTTTTCCTTTTTTTTAATTTTATATTAACATATAGATTAAACTTTAAAAACTTTACAAAATTCTTTTTAACAATTATATTATGTACTACTGCTATTTTGCTTTTAAACAAAACAATTAAGCTTTCATATAATTATATTATAAGTAGTAGTTCCAATAATACAGATAAGGATAATTCAATAGTGAGAAATGGTATCAACAGCATAAAAATTACTAGTTCGAATTTTTATGAAGGAAAAATAGAGAATAATTCTAAAATATATATGAATAATTCAGTTGTTAATTTTAAAACTTCTTATGGTAATAATCAAAAAAGAAACGTTCTTATTTTAGAATTAAATAATGAGGAATCAAATCATTTAGAAATTGGGCGAGAGCAGGATATAAGTGGGGATATAAGCAATAGAAGATTTTCTATATGGAAAAGTGGAATAGATTTATTTGCTGAAAGTCCATTGATTGGAGTAGGTGGATACAGTAATATCGTAACCTTTGCACAAGAAAATATACCTACTACTTATTTAGTGGCAAATGATTACAAAATTTTTGATTCTTTTCATAATTCTTTTTTAGATATTCTAGTTTCTCAAGGATTTATTGGATTTTCCATATTCCTTTTATTAATGATATTGAATATACATTTTTTATTCAAAAATCTTAAATATTTAAAAGAAGATTCATACATTATATCAATTTTTTTATCAATTATATCATGTGTTTTAGTTTCAAGTTTCTTCATTTCAAATATAATGTATGTAAATAGTATTGAAAGTTTTTATTTTTGGTGCTTTTTAGGATATTTAAATTATTACATTACTACTAATATAAAACAGGAGGAAAAAATATGAAGAAAGTTTCAGTAGCTATCTTAACAGAACATAGAGCACGTAATTTTGGATCTTGCTTGCAAGTATATGCATTACAAGAAACTTTGAAATCAATGGGAGTAGATGCAACAATTGTAGATTATAGACCTCAAGCAATAGAAGATAGCTTTGGCATTTTTATAAAGGATTTGTATAATGAATCAAAATCCAATATCATAAATTTAATATCTTTTTATATTAAAACAATTGTTTTTTTTCCAAAAAGATATATGCGTGAAAAGAAATTCGCAGAATTTAGAAATAATTATTATCATCTTACAAAAAACGTTTATACAGATGATAATATTAATGATAATAACCTTTGTTTTGATATTTATTTTTATGGAAGTGATCAGATATGGAATCCAAAAATAACAAAGGGCTTATGTGATGCCTACTTTGGTGTTCCGTTTGATAGAGATGCTATTCATGCATCCTATGCAGCAAGTATTGGATTAAGTCACTTAAATAATGAAGAAGCTAATTTTCGAGAAAAATTAAAGTTTTTAGATTATATTTCTGTTAGAGAAGAAACTGCAAAAGAATTAATACAAAATCTAACTGACAAAGACGTTAAGGTTGTTTTAGATCCGACTTTAATAGTAAATAGAAATATTTGGTTTGATATGGTAAAAAATGTAAAAATCAAAGAAAAATACATTCTTGTATATTCTTTAAAGGTTGATACGTCATTAATAGAATATGTAAAAAAATTGTCTGCAGAAAAAAATCTAAAAGTTGTTTTTTTTGATTTGAAAAAAAGATATGGAAAAAATTGTATATCTGATTTTTCTGCCGATCCCCAAGATTTTATTAGTTATGTCAAACATGCTGATTATATTGTAACTAATTCTTTTCATGGAACTGTTTTTTCTGTTTTGTTTGAGAAGAAATTTATATGTGTTCCAATGGAAGGTACATCTAGTAGAATGATAAATTTGTTGGAAAATTTAAAATTAACTGATAGACTTTATTCTGATAATTGTAATATTGATGAAGAAATTAATTACAAAACAGTTAATAATAATTTACTAAGTTTAAAAAAGGAATCAATTGATTTTTTAGAGAGGGTTATAAATAGTTATGAACAAAACTAAAAAATTGATATCAAATACATTCATTTTTGCACTTGGAACATTAGGATCTAAATTATTGCAATATTTGTTACTACCTTATTATACGGCTTTATTAAGTACATATGAGTATGGAATAATTGATAACTTACAAAATATTGCTTCTTTACTCATACCTATTGTTTCTTTAACAATTTATGAAGCAATTTTTAGGTATGCAATGGATAAAGATTATGATAGTAAAATTGTCTTTTCTATAGGAACAATAATATCATTATCTGGGGTTATAATATTTTTTGTTTTAACTTTAATTTTTAATATTATATTGCCTTCAACATACATTTGGATTACTTTTATATATGTAATTTTTAATATTTTTAGAACAAATTGTTCACAATATGTTAGAGCTATAGGATATACTAAACTTTTTACAATTGATAATTTATTTCAAACTTTAATCATATTATTAGCAAATATAATGTTTTTGTCATATTTTAATTTAGGAATAACGGGCTATATGCTTGCATATTGTGTTGGTAACTTTATTTCGACAGTATTTCTTATTTTATCCGCTAAATTATATCGAGATTTTATTTTTTGTTTTCCAAAACAGATTTCGATAAAAATGTTGAAATTTTCTGTACCATTAATTCCAAATACAATATGTTGGTGGATTTCCTCATGTTCGGACAGATTTATGATTACTTCGATGATTGGTGCTGCTGTAAATGGTCTTTATGCTATTGCAAACAAAATTCCAACAGTAATGACAATTTTTATTAATATTTTTTTACAAGCTTGGCAAATTTCGGCTAATGATGAAGTAAATAATGCTAATATTTCTATATATTATTCTACCATGTATAAGTATATAAGTATTTTGCTTTCTATAATGGGGATTATAATTATTTTGAGTTCAAAATTTATAATTCGATTAATGGCAAGCTCAGATTTCTTTTTAGCATGGCAATATGTACCTATTTTAAGTTTGGCAATTGTTTTTTTTGCTAAAGCACAGTTTTTGGGTACAGTTTATACAACTTTTAAAAATACAAAAATGGCATTCTTTACTAATTTATTAGCAGCAGTTATAAATATTATTGGAAATTTTGTATTAATTCCAGTTCTTGGAGGTATTGGTGCAGGAATTTCAACAGCTTTTAGTTATTTTATATTGTGGATAGTAAGAACTTTTAATATTAAATGTTTTATTAATTTTAATTTAGAAATTAAAAGTGAAGTTATTGTGACGATTTTATTAGTTTTGGCAACTATAATTATGTACTTTGAATTAGGTATAATAGGAAGCTTAATTCAAATAATTATTTTACTATATATTATTTATATTTTCAGAAATAACATATTAGAGATTATAAATAGATTAGTCATAAAGAGGTAGAAGAGATGGATAAAAAAAAAGTTAATTCAATTCAAAAAGCATATGCTTTTTGGAATAATAATGAAGACATAATAAAGAAGAGTTCTTCTGGGGGAGCTTTTTCTTCTGTGGCTGAATATTTTCTGGAAAATCATGGCGTTGTTTATGGAGCTATGTTTGATGAAAATTTTAATGTAGTTATTGATAGAATTGAGAAAAAATCAGAATTGTATAAATTAAGAGGCTCAAAATATGTTAGGGCAAATTCCAATGATTTTTTGGCAAAAGTAAAAAATGATCTTCTTTGTAAAAAACTGGTTCTTTTTTCTGGAACACCTTGTCAAGTTTTTTTATTAAAAAAATATTTAAAACAAGATTTTGATAATTTATTTTGTATAGATATTATATGTCACGGAACGCCAACTCCAAAAATTTTTAAAAAATATGTTAATTATTTGGAGAAAAAATTTAATTCTAAAATAATTGAATTTTACTTCAGATATAAAAAAGAAGATGACACTTCATATATAAGAGTAAAATTTGAGAATAATAATGTGTTTGAAGAACCATTTTCACCAAAGGTGAATATGTACGCTAAAATATTTTATTCAAATATTGCGTTAATGAAAGGTTGTACAAAATGCTGTTTTAATAATCTAGATAGAGAGGGAGATATCACGATAGGAGATTTTTGGGGAATACAATATTTCAAAAATATTGTACCTAATAAGTATGGAAATTCATTAGTTATTGTCAATACAAAAAAAGGGAAAGAGTTTCTTAAAAAAATTGAGGACAAATCAAATAAAATTGAAGTAAAACTAAAAGATGTTGTGAAATATAATCCACCATTATATGAGCATACAATTAGTAATCCATTAAGTAGTATATTTTATAAGTTGATTGATAAATGTAATTTTGTCATTTTATATTTTGCTTTTTTAAAGATTTTACCTATAATGATTTTGCCATATAGAATAATGAGAAAATTAAAAAGAAAAGTTTTATAATCTAAATAAAAGAAAGGAAATATAGATATGCAAAATAAAAAAATATTAATAGGCTATTTAATTGGTGAAAATAATTCGGGAATTGATAAATATATTTTAGCAATAGTAAATTTTTTTAACAAAAAAAATTTTGAAGTAGGTGTTTTATCGTCAAACTCCAATATAGATGTAAATTATTTTGAAAATAAATATAAAATAAAAATATATATTATACATAATTTAACACATCCTATATTACAGTTTAAAGAAATAAGAAATATCATAAGACAAAATAATTATAAAATTACATATTATAATATATCGGATTGTTCAAATATTATGGGTATACTTGCTTCTTTTTTTTGCAAAATAAAATTCAGAATTGTACATTCTCATAGTTCATCCATGAATGGCAAAACTTTAAAAAAGAAAATATTATATATTTTTCATCTGATATTTAAGCAGTTTATTGAATATTTATGTAATATTTATTTGGCGTGTTCTAAAGAAGCTGCTGAATGGATGTATAATAAAAGAATTTTTGCTAATAAAGAAATTGTATATATTTTTAATTATATAGATGTAAAAAAATTTTTATATAATGCTCAATGTAGAGAAAAAGTGCGTGCAAAATATTTATGGAACGATAAGATAATACTTGGACATATTGGTAATTTTACTGAAACTAAAAATCATAATTTTGTAATCGAAATTTTTAAACAATTTATTCAAATAAATCCAAATAGTATATTAATTTTAATTGGAGATGGAAATTTAAGATCAAAGATTGAAAAAAAAGTTACTGAAAATGGTTTAAAGGACAAAGTGGTGTTTTTTGGTATAAGAAATGATGTTAATCTTCTATTGCAAGGTATGGATATTTTTCTTCTACCATCCATTAGTGAGGGGTTGCCTATTTCAGTGATTGAAGCACAGGTGGCTGGAGTGGATTGTTTTGTGAGCGATACTATATCTAAGGAAAGTTGTATATCTAGCAGTTGTCATTTCCTATCATTATCAAAAGATGCTCAATATTGGGCACAATATATTAAAAATAATATACAATATAGAAAAAACTATGATGAGAAAAACTTTTATAAATATGATAAGTCGCAGTTAGATATTAAGTTAAGTATGATTTTAAAAAATAATAAAATTATAAATAGTTAGTTACTATTTTACTTTAGAGTATTATTGTTTTGAGAAAGTTTTTCAGTTAGAGCATAACAATGTGTAGATTAGTACCACAATGATTTAAATAATATTTTACAATATATGTTATTTAAATTTTCTAGTTATTAAGTATGCATTAAATTATTTTTACGTAGAATCATGTTGTTATTTATATTTAGTTTGACGATTATACTTTAATAAATTTTAAACGAAATCTTCTATTATATAAAGTGTCAATTTCTTTATTTTGAAACAATACCAGCTTAATATATTAGAATATTGATAGAATGATTTGAGTATTTTTTAGGTGGGATGATTATTAGTTGTATATAATATTATGACTGATAATGACAAAATTATTTGTAATATTTTTCAAATATGGAAAGGAGAGTATAACATATTATTGTTTATCTAGGGTGTGTTTATTTTATTTTTGTTAATGATGCAAAAGAGAGAAGATGTTGATTTTAAATTAACTATCTAATTGTATTGCATATCAATAATATAGTTATACAGTAAATTGGATGAATAAAAGACTTGAGTATATTTCTTTTTTGAATGTATTGTCATGTATTGCTGTAGTAGTTTTACATACAAATGGATGTTTTTGGACGTTTAGTTACGAAAGGTATTGGATAACAGCTAATATTATTGAATCGGTTATGTATTTTGCTGTTCCAATTTTTTTTATGATTACTGGAGCAACTTTAATAGATTATCGTGACAGATATGACACAAAAAAATTTTTTATAAAACGTATTAAAAAAGTTGTAATTCCTTTTGCAATATGGAGTCTTTTAGGTGTATTATATATGTTAATTATGCATAAAGAGAATATGTATAATTTAACTTTTAAGGATTTAATAGATGCGATTATGAATACTAAAGTAATAAATATTTATTGGTTTTTTATACCGTTAATTAGTATTTATCTTAGTATACCTATTCTTGCTTTTGTACAAAAAAGAGATAGAAAAAAAATATTTATATATCTTAGTTTAGTGGCATTCTTGACAGTTAGTTTTTTTCCGTTTTTATGTAAAATATTTGATTTGCATTATAATAATTCTTTGATTGTTTCTGTAGGAAGTGGATACATTTTATATGTTGTATTAGGTTATTTGATTAGTCATTATGATATTTCGATTAAACAAAGATATGTTATTTATATCTTTGCAATAATAGGACTTTTTTTACATGTTTTTGGAACTTATTATTTATCAATGATTCATGGTGAAATAATCCAAACATTCAAAGGATATTTAAATGTCCCTTGTGTTTTATATTCGATTGGAATTTTTACATTTTTTAAATATCAAAACTTTAAACGTTTAAGAAAAATAAAAGTAATAAATTTAAGTCAATATAGTTTTTCAATTTATTTAATGCATTATTATGTAATTGATATTATCACAGCAATATTTCCTATTAATACACTGAGTATAATATATCGTCTTTTTGCACCAATTATAATTATATTTGTTTGTATTATGATAAGTTTAGTTATTAGAAAAATACCTTATTTAAAAAACATTTTACCAAAATAACAAAATTTCGTAAAATCCTCAACTATTTTGTTTTACCTGGTTTATATTATCTTAGCTATATTTATATGAATAATATTTTGACAATTACTATTTTTACTTATAGATATATTAATATTAATATATCAAAAATTTAATATTATTGTTTAGAAATATATTGTATTTATTTCCTAATTGATTATTTCATGCGTTATGCACCATCGATACACAGTTTAAGCACCATTCTATAATATTCAATTCACATGTAAAGCACCATTAATACACATGATTAGCTCCACTTTTGTTATCATAATATTGAAAGTGACAGACTCAAAGTTTCTGTCAAACCTATTCTTGAATTAGGTGCAGCAGGTATTTCAATACGTAAAATTGAGGCTTAATGCATGTATCAAGTTCATCGTTAAGCTATTTATAAACCCACTAATATTCATTCTTGATTGTTAAGGCATAGCTGATTAAGTATTATGATTTAAGTTGATCATCAATTCTGATAAAACTGATTAATAGGTTGACCAGTCATATAATATATACTCCTTTTGATGTAATATTTAATTGTAGATAGGTATCAAAAATATAAATACAAAGTCAATTCTACAAGATTTATTCATATTCTAAGAAAGATTTTTGAATGGTGCTATTCATTTGCATAGGTGGTGCTACAATTATCTACTACTGGTGCTGATGTTGTGAATTAAGTGGTTGAAGAACGTGAAATAATCACCTAATAACGTATGCTAATTTAAAAGATTATGTATGTTTGTGATTTAAGGATTTATTTTAAATACTTAAGAGTTTTTGCATAACATATTGCTGGTAACTCATTGTCTAAAATGAAGATAATAAAAACATCCGTAGAAATTAATATTATATTAAAAGATTTATTATTATGGAAGTAAGTTTATTAAACAAAAATACATTGAGAATAAGTATTCAAGTTTATAATATATAAGATATGCTTGATATGGAGATAAAACTCTTAAAAAAATGAAACTTCATTGACAGATTCTTGAAAAGTTCACATGAATATGCTACCATGTGAAAGATGAAGAAAAGAGGGATAAAATGGCAAAACATACAAAGGGAAGTATTATTTCTAAAATAACTTCATGGAAAGTAGTTTTAGGAATACAAGTTGTTGCTTCTTTATTACTGATTGTACTTGTTTTTAAACTTAATGCTTTACCATTACTATATACAATGGTATTAATTGGTGTTGTTGTTTTATTGGCTTTAATATCATTTTTATTAATGAAGCCATCAAAGACTACAGGGAAAGGCAAAATTAGAAATATTATAGGAAAAGTTATTAGTTTGTTATTATCTGTTTTCTTAATGGTTGGGTCTTTATATATAGCTCAAGGAAATTCAGTCTTAGATTCTATTTCAGGAGCTAATACAAAAACAACAAGAATTTCTTTAGTTGTTATGGATGAAAGCGAATATCATAAAGTTTCTGATTTAAAAAATAAAGATGTAGAAGTAAATCAAGATGATGAAGACAATGCAAAATATATGGAAGAAGCCATAGAAGCATTACAAAAAGAGGAATCTTCAATACAATTAAATAATGTGTCTAGTTATTCACAGATGGCTAATGATTTATATGATGGTCAAACTGATGCAATTTATATAAATGAAGCCAATTATAGTATGTTAGAAGAAGAACATGAAACATTTAGAACTGATACAAGAGTTATTTGGTCTTATGATATTGTAGAAAAAACAAAAGATATTTCTAAAAATGTTGATGTGACAAAAGAAGTCTTTACTATTTTTATTAGTGGAATTGATACAACAGGGCCTGTATCAACAGTTTCACGTAGTGACGTTAATATGTTAGTGACAGTCAATCCAAAAACAAAACAAATTTTAATGACAAGTATTCCTAGAGATTATTATGTTACATTAACAAATAAAGGAAAGAAAGATAAATTAACACATGCTGGTTTAGGTGGCGTTGAAAATTCAGTATCAACAATTGAAAACTTTATGGGTATTGATATTAACTATTATGCAAGAGTTAACTTTACTTCACTTATTGAAATGGTTGATGCACTAGGTGGAATAGAAGTTTATTCTGATAAAACATTTACACCATATACAAATGGTGGTATTACAATTAAAGAAGGAATGAATCATATGAATGGAGAGACAGCATTAGCATTTGCTAGAGAAAGAAAAATATATGCTAATGGGGATAATCATCGTGTTCAAAATCAACAAGCTGTTCTAAAAGGAATGCTGGAAAAGGCAATGACACCCGCAATTTTAACAAACTATTCAAGTGTATTAAGTTCAATAGAAGGTTCATTTGAGACAAATATGTCACCAAATGAAATTACTAGTTTGATTAAGATGCAGTTGAATGATATGGCATCATGGGATTTTTATCAGATTCAGTTATCTGGAACAGGTAAATCTATGACGGGAGGAGCCTACATGCCTAATAATAAGCTTTATTACATGATTCCAAATGAAGAAAGTGTAAATGAATGTGCATCACTTATTAAACAAATGATGAATGGTGAAAAAATTCATATTGAACAAAGTGAATAAAATTATTGAAAGGGGTGTCATCTGATACCTCTTTTTGTTTAGTTTTTGTTAAATTATGTTTATTTTGTTGTGATAAATTGGATAAATTGGTATAATTATTCTCGAGAAATAATTTAAGGAGTGAATAATATGAATAATGTTACACTTGTCGTTATGGCGGCAGGAATAGGAAGTCGATTTGGAGGTGGAATTAAGCAATTAGAACCAGTAGGACCTCATGGTGAAATTATCATGGACTATTCTATTCATGATGCTTTAGCAGCAGGTTTCAATAAAGTTGTCTTTGTCATTAGAAAAGATTTAGAAAAAGACTTTGATGAAATCATTGGTCAAAGAATGAAAAAGAAAGTTCATGTTGAATATGCTTTCCAGGAAATTGATAACATTCCTGATGAATATAAGGATAAGTTTACAGGACGTAGTAAGCCTTGGGGTACAGGGCAAGCCATTTTAGCATGTAAGGGTATTGTGAATGAACCATTTTTGGTAATTAATGCTGATGATTATTATGGAAGAGAAGCTTATGAAGAAGCTTATCGTTATTTAATACAGGATCATCCAATGAATCCAATGCCTATTTGTATGGTTGGATTTATTTTGAAAAATACTTTAAGTGATAATGGTGGAGTGACAAGAGGTGTATGTCAAATTCAAGATGGAAAGCTTGTAGATATTGTTGAAACGCATAATATTGAAAAGATTAATGGAAAAGCCATATCTAATGGGAAAGAGATAGATTTAGACTCAGCAGTATCTATGAATATGTGGGGATTATACCCTGAATTTATAGATGTCTTAGAAGAAGGATTTAAAGTATTCTTGGAAGAGACATCATCTGATAATCTAAAAGCAGAATATTTATTGCCAACAATCATTGGTGATTTATTACATAGCAATCAGGCTGAAGTCACAGCTTTAAGTTCAAGTGATGAATGGTTTGGTGTAACATATAAAGAAGATAAGGATTTTGTAAAGGAAAATATTCAGTTATTAGTAGAAAAAGGAATATATCCTCAAGCATTATAGTGATGTTTGAATATAACAGATAGAGAAGCAAGATTTGATATGCTCTTGCTTTTTTATTTGCTATAATATATGCTTTAAGCAAATT
>NZ_JBVAYN010000030.1:0-24141 GCF_055420065.1 Massilimicrobiota sp. mt181 | reverse complement strand
TCTACTGGTAGTCCGTAGGGGGTTCGAACCCCTGAATGCTAGGATGAGAACCTAGTGTGTTGACCACTTCACCAACGGACCATTTTGTCATCATAATATAAGTATATCACTTTGGAAAAAAGTGTAAAGAATTTTTTAGACTTTCATGCAATAAAATGGTTTTGAATGGCATTATATATAATAGAAGGGAAAGTATGAAAAGGTGAATTTTTATTGAAATTATTTTCATAATAAGATTGAGACAAATGGACAGGAATGATATAATGGTGGCGTGTAAATATTTTTGAAATTATTTTGATATTTACAACATAAATGTGTATAATTTCATTAAAAAGAAAAAGTGAAGTCATAAATAACATATGATTTTTGATATATAAATAAAGATTTTTGATATATAAATAAAATAGAAAGGAAACAAACTCATGGCAGAAGTAATTGCGATTGATGGTGGATATAAATTAAATGGAACAGTAAGAATTAGTGGAGCTAAAAATGCAACAGTTGCCTTAATCCCGGCTACTGTTTTGGCAGATGGACCTGTGGATATCTTTGGAGTACCAGAAATTTCCGATGTTGCTGCTTTAGCAACACTTTTAAGAGAACTGAAATGTAATGTAGAAATTGAAGGAGGGCATATCAAAATTGATCCAACAGAAATGGAGGATATCCCTTTAGTCAGTGAGGCAGTGAATAAATTAAGAGCATCTTATTATTTTATGGGAGCTTTGCTTGGAAAGTATAAACGTGTCAAAATTAAAATGCCTGGTGGCTGCTATTTGGGGCCTAGACCAATTGATCTTCATTTAAAAGGATTTGAAGCCTTAGGTGCAAAAATCACTTATGAAGATGATACTTATTTATTAGAAGCAGATGAATTAAATGGAACTTCTATATATTTGGATTTTGCATCGGTAGGTGCGACAATAAATATTATGTTGGCAGCAGTACGTGCTAAAGGAAAAACAGTGATTGAAAATGCTGCAAAAGAACCTGAAATTATTGATGTTGCCAATCTATTAACAAAGATGGGAGCCAATATTAGAGGTGTTGGTACTGATACAATTACAATTGAGGGTGTTGAACATCTTCATGGAACTTTTCATGAAATCATACCAGATCGTATAGAAGCTGGGACATTCTTGATTATTGCAGCTGCAGCTGGAGAAAAAGTGATTGTTCAAAATATTATCCCACAGCATTTAGAAGCTTTGATTTCAAAACTGAAAGAAATGGGAATTAAAATGGATGTTGTTGGAGATAGTATCGTCGTTTATGGTAGAGATGAGGCTTTAAAGCCTGTGAATGTCAAAACACAAATTTATCCTGGCTTTGCGACAGATTTACAGCAGCCTTTAACAGCGTTGCTGACTCAAGCTCAAGGAGATTCTCATGTGAAAGAAACAATTTATATTGAGCGTTTTAAGCATTGTCCACAATTGAATAAAATGGGTGCTCATATTGATGTAGAAGAGGCTGCCAGTGTGATTCATGGTTCTACACCTTTACATGGCGCAAGAGTTGAAGCAACAGATTTAAGATGTGGGGCAGCACTTGTGATTGCAGGATTGATTGCAGAAGGTAGAACGGAAATTACCAATGTTTATCATATTGATAGAGGATATGATAATATCGATCATAAATTGATTACTTTAGGAGCGCATATTACAAGATATCAGATAGATGAATAAAAAATAAAAAAACTATTGTTTTTATCATGAAGAAATGATATTATAATTGAGCAACTTACTTTGAAGTAGCAAATATTTCAAGGCGGAAGGAGAAATGAAAAATGAAAAAAGGAATTCATCCAGATTATAAAAAAGTGAAAGTTGTTTGTACTTCTTGTGGAGCTGAATTTGAAACTGGATCAGTATTAGATGAAATTCGTGTTGATACATGTTCAAATTGTCATCCATTCTATACTGGAAAACAAAGATTTGCAAGCGCTGATGGACGTGTAGAAAAATTCAATAAAAAATACGGACTTAAATAAAAAGGACCTGCTTATAGTGCAGGTTTTTTCTTTACAACAAATACTCTTTTGTAAGAATCAATGATTTTTAATTGGATATAAAAAAGACCAGCAAGATAAGCTGGTCAATGTTAAATCATTATATATGCTTTATTATTCTTTTTCTGTATGTTTTTTCTTTTTATATAAATCAACAATGATATCTGAGACTTCTTCAATACCATAATCACTATTGATTGTTAAATCAAAGTTTTTCAATTGTCCCCATTTTTTTGTTGTGTAATAATTATAATAATTACTTCTTGCTTTATCTTTTTTCATGACAAATTTTCTATAATCATCGTGTTCTTCCTTATAATCTTCTTTGACACGTCGAACTCTTGATTCAAATGGGGCATGGATAAATATTGTTATAACATCATCGAAATCTTCTAGGATATAATCAGCACAACCACTGACAATAATACATGTATCATTCTCTGCAATATGACGAATGATTTTAGATTGCATTGCAAACACTTGGTCATTAAGAGGTAGGGTAAAAGCAGTTGAAGAAAGAGTATACATAAAACTTGAAGATTTTTCTTCCGAAACTCTACGAATCGTGTCAACATCAAATCCTAATTCCCTCGCAGCCAAATCAATGATTTCATTATCATAATAGAAGATTCCTAATTTTTCTGCAACACGCTGAGCGATGAGACGACCACCAGATCCATACTCTCTTGCAATAGTAATAATTCTAGGCATAAAATATTCCTCCTTCTATATTTCTATTTTATCACAATTCAAAAATCATGTTAAATTTTTCGTATACGAAAAAGTTGTTTTTTTATATACGAATTTGTATAATATAGTCACAAAGGAGTTGAATTATGGAATTTCATGTTTTAGCAAGTGGATCAAAAGGAAATGCAACATTTATTTATGATCATCAATGTGGGATATTGATTGATTGTGGCATTACACGAAAACAACTCTTGTTTAAACTTGAACAGTTAGGATTTAAAGAAAAAGATATTACATATGTATTTTTAACACATGATCATTATGATCATAATAAAAATATACATATCTTTGATGCTGGGAAAGTTTATAGTGCCAAAAAAAATATTAAGGATTTAGATGAGTATCATACATTAGTGCCTTACACACATCGTCAATTTGGTGTTTTTGATGTATTGACATTAAGAACATCTCATGATGCCAGTGATCCTATTGGATTTGTAATTTCTACGCATGATGAACAGCTGTTGTATATGACGGACACAGGTTATGTCTCTCAAAAAAACAGACAGTATATGAAGAATTTAGATTATTATATTATTGAAAGCAATCATGATATTGAAATGTTAATGGCAACCAAAAGACCTATGTTTTTAAAAAATAGAATTTTGAATGACATGGGACATTTGAATAATGAATATAGTGCTCATTTGATGTGTGAAATGATAGGGGAAAATACAAAAGAAATTGTATTAGCGCATTTATCTCAAGAAGCGAATACAAAAGAAAAAGCGTTAGCGACTTATCGCCAGATATTTAAAGAAGAAAATATTTCTTTTGAAAATATTAAAGTCGCAAGTCAAGTTGATGTTGTATCAGGAGGAAAATATGAAAATTAAAATCATTTGTGTTGGAAAATTAAAAGAAAAATATCTTGATGAAGGAGTCAAAGAATATCTCAAAAGGTTATCTGCTTATGCTGATGTAGAGATTATTGAAGTCGCAGATGAAAGAATACCAGAGAACCCTTCGCTGGCAGAAGAGATGATTGTCAAGTCTAAAGAAGGTAGACGTATTTTAGATAAAGTGAAACAAGATGATTATATGATTTTATTAGATGTTTCAGGAAAACAGTTAGATTCTATTCAATTTGCTGAACGTATTGAAGATTGTATGATTAATGGAAAAAGTACAATTGATTTTGTGATTGGAGGTTCTTTAGGACATGGTGAAGATGTCTTAACGAGAGCCAATGAGCGCATTAGTTTTTCATCAATGACTTTTCCACATCAGTTAATGCGTTTGATTTTAGCAGAACAAATTTATCGTGCTTTTAAAATCATCAGACATGAAACATATCACAAATAACCACTTCGTGTGGTTTTTTTATTTTGAAAAGAGATTATTTGATGAGTTTTTATGAAAATGATTATACAATAAAAGAAAGAAGAACATTTGATAAGGAAGGAGGAGTTATAATGAGGTATGTATGTTCTATTTGTGGATATGTTTATGATGAAAGTCAGGAACAAGTGGCTTTTTCTCAATTGCCTGATTCATGGGTTTGCCCAATCTGTAAAGCAGATCAGTCATTGTTTGTTGGTGAGGAGAAAGAGAAAGAAACTATCAATCTCGATGTTTCATGGAATGATCCGATTGTTTATTCAACAGGAGAAGAAGCTGCCATTTGTTCGAATCTGGCTAGAGGATGTGAAAAACAATACAAAGATGAAGAAATGAAATTGTTTCAAATGTTATCTGATTACTTGACTTCAAAAATGGAAGAGGAAACAGAAGTTAATCTTAAAACGATGGAACAGATGCTACAACAGGATTTATCACAGCATTATCCAGCATTACATCATCAGGCTGAAGAAATCGAAGATCGTGGTACACAACGTATTTGTGTCTGGGGAGAAAAAGTGACAGGTATTTTGCATTCATTATTGATGCGCTATCAACAGAGTCAAGGACGTTTTTTGAGAGATACTGATATATGGGTATGTTCAGTCTGTGGATTTGTCTTTGTAGGTGATAATCCACCAGATCTTTGTCCAGTCTGCAAAGTGCCTGCCTGGAAATTTGAAAAGATAGAAGGGAGAGAGCAATCATGAAATATAAGGCTGTAAGAAACATTCGGTTATGTACAAAAGACTGTCTTTGCCTTTATGTTTGTCCTACTGGAGCAACGGATACTGAAAATAGCATTATTGATGTTAATAAATGTATAGGCTGTGGCGATTGTGCCAAAGCATGCCCAAGTGGAGCTATTTCTATGGTGCCTCAAGATTATCCACCACAACAAAGCAAAGAGGCATCAATACTGAGTTTGTCACATGTTTTAACTCATCATAAAGCAAGGCAGGAACAACTGGCAAAACAGTTGGCACAGACAAGTTCATCTGACGAACTCTACCGATTGATGAAAGCATTTGAAAAGTCTATTCGTCTTGTGAATGAGGATATTCTTCGTGAATCTGGCTATATGTTACCACAAAGTACTCAAGTGCATGATTTATTGAAAACTTGGATACAAGATCCACCATTGGATGACTTTCCACGAGATATAGCGCAAAAGTTATTAGATATGATTCCATGTAATGAACTGCCTGTAAAGCGTTATCGCTGCAAAGTTTGTGGAGCCATTTTTGAAATCAAAGAAGGTGAAGAACTTATTTGTCCAATTTGTCAAGCAACTCAAGATCAATTAGAAATCATTGATTTCTAATCAAATACCTTAGTGTAAAAGAAAACTATTGTTGTAAAATAAAAGAGTTAAAAATAAGCATATATGGGTTGTATAATAAAAAGGCCATCCGTTAGTTCAATCATAGAGGAGTGATATTGATGTTTATTGTCGTATATTTTATCATTTTGGGGACTTGTTTAGCTATAATTTTCTCTTATTATCGAAAAAAAGATAAACAATATAATGACAATTATATGTCAGAAGGTATGGGCCTTGGAATATGTGCTGGAATTTTATTTTCTTCTTATTTTGGTTTGGCTTTAGGAATCAGTTTAGGGATGATAGTGGGACTGACGATAGGAATGTTTATTCAAAAAAAGAAATAAAGTATAGAGGAGGATGATATTGTGAAATTGGTTATTGAAAAAGATACTCAAGCTATGAGTGAAAATGCAATGTATATTTTGCTTGGGGCGATGTTGCAGGATAAGCGTGTGAATATTTCATTAACTTCAGGGCGTACACCTAAGACAATGTATGAAATGATGATTCCTTTGATTAGAGATCAGAAAAAATTTAAAGATGTGGAATATTATTTATTTGATGAAAATCCATTTATTGGAGAAAAATACGGAACGAACTGGGCTGAAATGAAAGAAATGTTTTTTGAACCGGCACATATCCCAGAAGAGAGAATTCATCGTATTTCTTTAGATAATTGGCAAACCTATGATTGGGAAATTCGTCAGGCAGGAGGCCTTGATGTTATGGTGATTGGTTTAGGACATGATGGTCATTTTTGTGGAAATTGTCCAAGATGTACACAATTTGATAGCTATACATATTGTATGGAATATAAAGATAAACTGGCAGCAAATCCAAATTATGGAGAAAGACCAAGACAACCTTATACCATTACAATGGGTGCGAAAAGTTTAATGCGTGTTAGACACTTGGTTATGATTGTTGATGGTCAGGAAAAAGCAGAAATCTTTAAACGTTTCATAGAAGAGCCAATCAATGAAGAAGTTCCAGCAACGATTTTAAAACTTCATCCTAATTTGACTGTTATTTGTGATGAAGCAGCAGCTTCACTTATTTCAGTAGATGATTATTCCAGATTATAAAAAAAGCGAATGGGTAGTCAGTGATTATATTGACTACTATTCGCTTTTAATGATTGTGAGAACATTTTTCTGCATCAATGGCTAAGACAATCATCAGAACATACAAAGCATCATCAGGATGAACAATATCTAAGACATAGGTATCTCCAAGTTGTGATATATCTTTTGAAATATCAGCAATGACTAAATTTTGTTTGTCCTGAATTTGATATTCCCATGCCAGCCAATTACCAGTCACCCTCCACCCACGACAATCTAGTTTGAATTGAGGTTTCAACAAAGTCAGTTCTTTTTCAATGCAGCCAATGTATTGATCGTGAATATACATATGAAATTTGGGTCTCCATGTCAATACTTCTTCTTTCAGTGTGCCAATATGCTGGTGTTGGTCATAGATTTCTAAACGATGACCCCAACTGATTTTACCTTTAATACTATAAATAACATAACCCTGCTCATCATAAATATCATAATTGTCAAGCCATGAGAAAAAACGTTGCTTAAAAATAAGTTTCATAAACACTCCCCTTTTTTATCAGTATAACAAAAAGAATAAGCATCTACAATAAAAGGAACTCTGAGAGTTCCTTTCAAAATTTATCATTAGTATAAACGACGAGCTGTATACCATTCATTTTGCCAATAACTATAACTTAAATCGGCAACCTGAATAGGTTTCCCAGTAGATGGGGCATGAACCATCTGATTGTTTCCAATATAGATTCCTACATGGTGAACACCACTAAATGCACCATTGTTACTAAAGAGGATGATATCTCCAGCTTGAAGTTCACTTTTTGAAACAGCTTTTCCATCTGTTGCTAGATTCCATTTTGTTGATTGTACACCGATATTGACACCAGCCTGGTAGTGAGCCCAGCAAACCAAACCAGAACAGTCAAATTGTGTCTGATTAGGATTCTTGATAGCTGACATAGTATGACAACCACCCCAAACATACATATAACCTTGACGTGTTAAGGCCTTGTTGGCGATAGCTAGACCTAATTCTTCACTAGAAGTTAAACTATCATTAGAAGATTCATTATCTGTTTGATTTGTCTCTTCACTAGAATTATCAGTCGATGGTTTTTGCGTTGTCTGATTAGCATTGGATTGTGAAGATGAACCAGAGCTAGATGAAGATGATGGTTTTTTGTTTGGTGTTGCTTGAGTGACATTATTGACTTTAGATGCATCTGATGCCTTTTGAATAGCAGCTAGATTTTCTTGAATGGCTTCAATAGATTCCTGGTTGGCAGCAGCCTCAGATGAACTATCTGCTATTGTTTGATTCTGTTCTTCTAGCTGTGCCTGGAATGTTTTTTGTAGACTGGCCTGTTCATCTTTATCGGCTTCTAAAGACTCTTTGAGATTTTGGACAGTGGTTTCCTGCTTTTCAACTTCTTTAAGGTTTTCACTAATTTTAGCAATCAGTTCATTATCGTAATTTGTAATTTCTTTGATATTAATGACACGACTCATAAAATCAGAGATTGTATCTGCTCCAAAAATATAAGTTGTAAAGATGTTTGAGTTTAAAGTCGTTTGCATACTATACAAACGTTCTTTAAGCTGTTCACTTTGCTCATTGATATCATTTTTAAGCTTTTTTATATTATTTTGAATATATTCAAGTTCGCTTTCAGCAGATTCAATTTTTGTATCTATTTCTGCAATCTTATTTGCGATTTGAGCTAAATCATCTTTAGTGCTTTCTGCTTCTTTTTTAGCCTGAGATGCTTCTTCTTTTAATTGCTGATTTTTTTCATATAAATAACTGTTAAATTCTTTACATGTTTTTTGCTGATTATTTGTCAGTTTTGAAGAAGAACATAACTTAATATATTGTGATTCTTTGCCTTCAAAATCAGCTGCATTAGCAATGTTGACATGAGCAAAAACACTTGCCAGCATGCATAATGATAAAGCTGATGCCAATATTTTCTTTTTTATCACTTCATATTCCTCCTTTTTTGACATAGTTCTAATAATATTCTAAAGCATTTTTAAAAACTGTCAAATAAAATACGGAAATTTTTATTGGAATATTATGGGAATATATGTGAAAAAGGCTATTGGAAATATACTTGATATGATGAAAAGATGGGCACAATAAAAAGGGACCTAAAAAGTCCCGATCCCTTTATTGTTGATGATTCGCAATAACACGTTTTGTCACATTGTCTGGCGCAAATTCATATCCTAAGAATTCCATATCAAAGAAGCCTTGTCCCTGTGTCATTGCTCTTAAATCAACAGCGTAATTCATGACTTCTTCCTGAGGAGCTTCAGCAGTAATCTTGATCAAACCATCTTCTAAGATTTCACTGCCCATCACACGTGCACGTTTTTTATTGAAATGTCCCATAATGTCTCCCGTAAATTGTTCATCAATATAAACATGCAAAGTCATATATGGCTCTAATAAAGCAGGTTTTGCTTTTTCCATAGCTTCTTTAAAACACATCATGGTTGCTGTTTTAAAAGCCATTTCAGAAGAATCTACACTGTGATATGAACCATCAATCAAAGTAGCTTTAATACCCAAAACTGGATATTGTGCAAGAATTCCATGTTTTGTTGCTTCGACTAAGCCTTTTTCTACGGCAGGGAAATAAGCCTTAGGAACGGCCCCACCAAAGACTTTCTCTTCAAAAACAAATGGTACAGTATAATCATGGAGTGGTTCAAATGTGATTTCTACATCACCATATTGACCATGGCCACCAGATTGTTTTTTGTATTTATAACGATGTGTGACTTGACCACGAATCGTTTCACGATAAGGAATAATAATATCATCTAATGTGACATCGATTTTAAATCTCTCTTTTAATTTGGAAACGACACTATCAATATGAATATCACCAATACCATAAATGCATTGTTGCTTGGTTTCTGGATTATTTTCAAATTTCAACGTTTTGTCTTCTTCCAATAATTTATTTAAAGCATTTGTAATCTTTTCTTCATTAGCTTTTCCTACAGGTTTAATTGCTTTTCCATAGTAAGGTTTTGAAAAAAGAATCGTTTCATAAGTGATACGATAATCTAAAGTACATAAAGTATCATTCGTTTGAGTATATGATAATTTAGATAAAGCACCAATATCACCAGCATTCAATGTATCTGTTTCAATCAGTTCCTTACCTTTCATGATATAAATTTTATTAATCTTTTCAGCTTCTTTTTTCTGTACATTGAAAAGTGTCATACCTGTATGAATAGAACCTGTACAAACTTTAAATAAAGAAATACGTCCAACAAATGGATCAGCAATTGTCTTAAAAACAAATAAAGATGGAGCTAAAGATTCATCAAAACCAATCAGATCATCTTCATCTGTTTCTTCGTTATGAACAATCATCGAATTGACCATATCACCAGCAGCACTAAAGAAAGCCACTATAGAATTTAAAATAATCTGAATTCCAATCTGGTTTGTTCCACAAAGAACAGGAATCAATGTTTTATTCATGACACCCTGACGTAAAGCCCATGAAATTTCTTCTTTAGTAAATGGTTCTTCATTAATATATTTTTCTAATAAGTCATCATTTGTATTGGCAACAGCCTCGTCAATCATATTTTTGATTGGTGTAATTTCATCCCACATATTATCAGGGATAGGACATGCATGCGTCTGTTCACCATCAAAATAGCGTCCTTCCATTTTAGCAACATTGACATATCCAACCATTTTATTTCCTTCCATAATAGGAACCTGAATTGGAGCGATAGCTTTCCCATAAGTCATCTTTAATTCTTCAAGTTTTTGTTTATAGGCAGCATTTGGATAATCCAATCCACTGATATAAATCATTTTCGCTTTGTCATAAGCCTTATGCATAGCTTCCTTTGTTCCAACGCTAATACCTGCAGTAGCAGGAACAACAATCAGGGCACTTTCCGCCACTTTTAAAGCAGCTTCGACTTCACCCACAAAGTCAAAAGATCCTGGCGTATCTAGTAAATTGATCTTACAGTTATTCCATTCCAAAGGAATAACAGATAGTCCTACAGATGAGTGTCTCTTGATTTCTTCAGGTGAATAATCACTAAGTGTATTACCATCTTCTACTTTTCCAATACGATTTGTTAAACCAGCACGATAAGCCATGGCTTCAATCACACTGGTTTTACCACTCCCAGAGTGGCCTAAAACAACGACATTTCCAATTTCGTTTGAGTGATAAGCTCTCATTATCATCACGCTCCTTTAATATTTTTTTGGAATATCTTTCTTTTATTTTAACATATTCATCAAATGATGAAAACGGTTACAGCATAATTATAGTGAAATTTATTGAAAAAGATGTTATGATAATAATAGGAGGATAGAACATGGAGGTTGGATTGATTATTATAATGTTTATATCAAATGCTTTTGCATTAGATTGTCTTTATAATCGTAGAATTAAAACAACAGGAGTTTTATTGATTTTCAATTTATGTTTAACTGTTGCTTTAGCATATCAATTTGAACAAATGAGTAAAATTGTTCATTTATTAATTGCTTTTATATCATTAATTGCTTTATTTTTTGGTGTTAAATTCTATTTAAAAAAGAAGAAAGAAGAATCGTCGAAAGATACAAATCGAATGATTGAGGAGAAAGAGGAATAATTATGAAAACAATTGATTTTGAAATTGAAATGGAAAATGGCGAAGTCATGACAGGAGAGCTTTATCCTGAAATTGCGCCACGAACAGTCAAAAACTTTACAAATCTCATAGAGAGTCATTTCTATGATGGGTTGATTTTTCACCGTGTCATTGCTGGCTTTATGATTCAAGGTGGTGGATATGATAAAGATATGCATATTCATGAAACACCTGCAATCAAAGGAGAATTTAAGAGCAATGGTATTGAAAATCCTTTATTACATACCAGAGGTGTTTTATCAATGGCTCGTACAAACATTAAAGATTCTGCGAGTTCACAATTTTTTATTATGCATGCGGATGCGCCGCATCTAGATGGTGAATATGCCGCTTTTGGAAAAATCACAAAAGGAAAACATGTTATCGATGCGATTGCGAATGTGCCTACAGATGCGATGGATCGTCCTTTGGAACCGGTGGTTATTAAAACAATGAGGTTGATTTAAAATGATATTATTTTATTTAGAAAATTGCCCTTATTGCAAGCAGGCAAGAAAGTGGATGCAGGAGCTTTACAATGAAAATCCACGTTATAAGGAAATTCCTATTGAAATGATTGAGGAAAGTGAACAAAGTGAAGTAGCGGATGCTTATGACTATTATTATGTTCCTTGCTTTTTTGAAGGAAAGAAAAAGTTACATGAGGGTGCTGCAACAAAAGAAGTTATTCAAAAAATATTTGATGATTATTTGGAGGAGGAAAACAAATGAATATTTTAGTGACAGGTGGAGCTGGATATATTGGCAGTCACACAGTAGTAGAATTAATGCAGGAAGGACATGAGGTTGTGGTTGTAGATAATTTCTACAATTCAAAACCAGAAGCCTTGGACAATATTGCTAAGATTACTGGGAAAAAGCCAACTTTCTATGAAGTAGATTGTTGTGACATGGAAGCTATGGAAAAAGTATTTCAGGAAAATAAAATTGATGGAGCAATCCATTTTGCAGGTTATAAAGCAGTTGGAGAATCTGTTCAAAAACCAATGGAGTATTATCAAAACAATTTATTGAGCACACTTGTTTTGTGTCAATTATTAAGAAAATATGATTGTAAAAAACTCATCTTTTCATCAAGTGCAACAGTTTATGGAAATCCTCATACTGTTCCAATTAAAGAAGATTTTCCATTAGGACCAACAACAAATCCATATGGAACAACAAAACTGATGATTGAAAATATTTTAAGAGATATCTTTATATCAGATCATCAATGGAACATTGTTCTGTTAAGATACTTTAATCCTATTGGAGCTCACGAAAGTGGATTGTTAGGAGAAGATCCAAATGGTATTCCAAATAATCTTGTTCCTTATATCTCAAAAGTAGCAGTGGGAGAACTAGAATGTTTAGGTGTATTTGGTAATGATTATGATACACCAGATGGAACAGGTGTTAGAGATTATATTCATGTGGTAGACTTGGCAAAAGGTCATGTCAAAGCATTACAAAAATTAGTCAGTGAAGCAGGTGTCTATACTTACAATTTAGGAACAGGACATGGTTATAGTGTTTTAGATATTGTGAAAGCTTATGAAAAAGCGAATAATGTCAAAATTCCATATGAAATCAAACCACGTCGTGCAGGAGATATCGCAACTTGTTATGCCGATCCAACAAAAGCCAAAGAAGAACTTGGATGGACTGCTGAAAAAACATTAGAAGATATGTGCAAGGATGCCTATAATTTCATTATTCACAATCATTAATGATAAAAATCAATGTCTTATATTGGAAGTTGTCTTTTATAGATAACTTCTTTTTTTATACAAACTTTGGTTGTCTGTGTCTGCTTTTAAATGATTATTTGATTTTTGAAAGGCAAAGGAGACAAAGACAGAATATCATGATGATAACCATGACTGGCTTCTCTTTTTTTACTGTAGCATAAAATATGATCTTGTATATTTTATGTAAAAATATTTAAAGGAAATTGTGAAAAGATTGTCTGCTAAAAATGGCTATGGTAAGATGAAAACAGGGAAAGGAGAATATGATGTTATGGATATGTTCAATATAATTTTGCTAATTGTAGAAATTGCGACAAGAATATTGGTGCTTGTGAATCTCTGTTTGTTGCTGAGATGTTTGTGGATTTATATTCAGAAAAATAAAAATGGATAGCTAAATATGATAAGTATAGAAAGATTTAAACGGTAGATGAATGCCTTATTACAAAAATATGGGGGTATATAATATCAATTATGGAGGATATATGATGGGTAAAAATGTGATTGAAGTTAAGCAGTTGTCGAAAAGCTTTGGGACAACTGTTGCTCTTGATAATTGTGATTTTGTCATCCGTAAGGGAGAAATTTTTGGCTTTTTGGGACCATCAGGTGCTGGGAAAACCACAACAATTAAGTTATTGACAGGACAGTTAAAAAGTGATGGCGGAGATATTCAGATATTGGGGGAAAATCCTTTTTCATCAAAAATAAAAAATCAAATAGGAATTATGAGTGATAACAGTGGTTTATATGAAAAGATGAGTGTCTATGATAATTTGCTGTTATTTACAAAAATTTATGATATTGATAAAAGCTGTATTGAAAAAGTGTTAGAAGAAGTGGATTTGTTGGAGGCTAAAAAACAGTTAGTCAGTCAATTGTCTAAAGGAATGAGACAACGATTGATATTTGCCAGAACGATTATTCATTCGCCATCTTTGTTGTTTTTGGATGAACCTACCGCAAATTTAGATCCATCTACAGCAAACGAAGTCAGAGAAATTATAAAGAAACTGAATGCCAAAGGAACAACTGTCTTTTTAACGACGCATAATATGGAAGAAGCAGATGAAATGTGTCATCGTGTCGCGTTTTTGAACCATGGACATATTATTGAAAGTGGTCAGCCTGAAGAATTGAAATTAAAATATTCAAAGCAGCAAATTCGTATGAAAACCAATCAGGATGATTATATGATTCCTTTGGATAAAGATATCTTGAAACAGGAATTAGAGCATATTGATCATCTGTTGATGATTCATTCTGTAGAACCAACATTAAAAGAAGTCTTTTTATCATTAACAAAGGAGGAATCATAATGAATCTGCGTATTTGTAAGGCTTTATTTATGAAAGATTTCAAGAACTGTTTTGTAAATAAGAATGTCTTTTTGATGCTGGCTTTACCCGTTTTCTTTGGTGTTATATATAAGTTTTTACTAGGTGATATATTACAGGGGGCAACAGGTGGTTTTGTGATGGTACTTTGTATTATTATGACTATTTCTATTGTGCCTTTGAATGTTTTGGCCAATATGGTAGCGGAAGAAAAAGAAAAGCATACTTTACGTTCTTTAATGTTGGCAAATGTGAGTGCGACTGATTTCTTGTTGAGTAAGGCTTTTGTGGCTTTGGTTTTGATGCTGATTGATGGTATTTTGATTTTCTTTGTCTGTCAGGAGCCAATGGAGTATTTTGGATATTTTCTTATCTTTTATATTTTAACATCATTAAGTGTCTTGTTTTTTGGGGCATTGGTAGGACTGCTTTCTAAAGATCAGATGAGTGCTGGAACATTAAGTTCACCACTGATGATTTTATTAATGTTACCACCTATGTTTAGTCAACTCAATGAAATGATTGGAAAGATTGCTGTAATTTTTCCGACAACATCGTTTCAGACACTATATGTGCAGTTATCTTCGCATCAGAATTTTTGGAATCAGGATACCATGATTGCGATTATTGTTTGCATTGTGTGGATTTTATTAGGTATATTGGCATTTGGTTATGGCTATAAGAAAAAGGGACTAGATGATTGAGAAGGGGACATCGTTTCCTCTTTTTTTTCATTTTATAAAATGTTAAAATAAGAAAAAGAGGTGGTTATGTGGTTAGAAAACATTTTATTTTTAAAGGTCGTGTGCAAGGAGTTGGCTTTCGTATTACCTTTTATCAACAGGCAACACGTCTGCATTTAACAGGTTGGGTGCGTAATCTCAGCAATGGTGATGTAGAAGCCTGTTTGCAGGGTGAACTGGCTGCCATCCAGCAGGTCATTGATTATATGCATAGTATTCGTTATATTCGTATTGAACATACTGAGGTAGAAGATTTAGATATTTTAAGTGATGAAACGAGTTTTGAAATGAAATATTAAAGTGCTATTTTGCTGGTGGAAAACTTAATATCAAGAAAAGAGAAAATCTTTGTTTTTAGACTTTCTTTTTGTCGATAAATAGGCTATAATGATTTGGTGAATTTAAATAATAATGTGTTGTGAAATCAAAAAGTGTTGATATAATCAATACTTTTTGATTTTGTTTGTAGGCATGAAAAAATCTTGAGTAATGGTGCATATTCCTTTTGTTAGAAGAGAGAATGTGTTAGACTTACATGTATAATGATATAGGAGGAAGGGTGTTTATGAAAATTATTAAGCGTAATGGTGCTGAGGTTTTATTTGATCAGACAAAGATTACTGCAGCTATCGAAAAAGCCAATAATGAAGTTGTAGAAACAGATAGATTATCTGAAGAAGATATTGATAATATTACAAACAATGTCAAGTATCAGTGTGAAAAAATGAAAAGAGCCTTGAATGTAGAAGAAATTCAAAATCTAGTTGAAAATGAGATTATGAAGTTGAATGCTTTTGCAGTTGCAAGAAAATATATTACATATCGTTATATGCGTGCTTTGGTGCGTAAATCAAATACAACAGATGAACAAATCTTAAGTTTGATTGAATGTGCGAATGAAGAAGTGAAACAGGAAAATTCTAATAAGAATCCAACTGTTAATAGTGTTCAAAGAGACTATATGGCTGGAGAAGTCAGCAAAGATATTACAAAGCGTCTGTTATTACCTGGACATATTGTCAAGGCTCATGAAGAGGGAATTATTCATTTCCATGATTCTGATTACTTTGCACAGCATATGCATAACTGTTGTCTTGTGAATCTTGAAGATATGTTACAAAATGGAACTGTCATCAGTGAAACAATGATTGAAAGACCTAAGAGTTTCTCAACAGCCTGCAATATTGCGACTCAGATTATTGCGCAAGTTGCAAGTTCACAATATGGAGGACAAAGTATCAGCTTATCGCATTTAGCACCTTTTGTAGATGTGAGTCGTCAAAAGTTCAGAAAAGAAGTGCGTGAAGAATTTGAAAAAGAAAATATTCCTGTAACAGAAGAACAAGTCAATGAATTAGCTGAATATCGTGTACGTAAAGAAATTAATCGTGGTGTTCAGATGATTCAATATCAGGTGATTACTTTAATGACAACAAATGGACAGGCACCATTTGTGACTGTGTTCATGTATTTAAATGAAGTTCCTGATGGACAAATCAAAGATGACTTGGCTTTAATTATTGAAGAAACTTTAAATCAGAGAATTTTAGGTGTAAAAAATGAAAAAGGTGTTTATGTGACACCAGCCTTTCCTAAATTGATTTATGTTTTAGAGGAAGATAATATTCATGAAGACAGTAAATACTGGTATTTGACTGAACTAGCAGCCAAGTGTACAGCAAAACGTATGGTTCCAGATTATATTTCTGAAAAGAAAATGTTAGAATTAAAAGTTGATAAGAATAATGAAGGACATTGTTATACATGTATGGGATGTAGAAGTTTCTTAACACCATATGTTGATCCTGAAACAAATAAACCTAAGTATTATGGACGTTTTAATCAAGGGGTTGTGACAATTAACCTTGTTGATGTGGCATGTTCTTCAAAAGGAGATATGAAAGAATTCTGGCGTATTATGGATGAAAGATTGGCTTTATGTAAAGAAGCTTTAATGTGTCGTCATAATCGTTTAAAAGGAACGCTTAGTGATGTAGCTCCAATTTTATGGCAATATGGTGCCCTTGCCAGACTGAAAAAAGGTGAAACGATTGATAAATTATTATATGGTGGCTATTCAACGATTTCACTTGGTTATGCCGGACTTTGTGAATGTGTTAGATATATGACTGGAAAATCACATACAGATCCTGATGCCACACCATTTGCTTTAGAAGTGATGCAACATTTAAATGATGCTTGTACAAAATGGAAAGAAGAAGAAAATATTGACTTTAGTTTATATGGAACACCAATTGAATCAACAACTTATAAGTTTGCAAAATGTTTACAAAAACGTTTTGGAAAGATTCCAGGTGTAACTGATAAAAACTATATTACAAATAGTTATCATGTGAATGTCACTGAAGAAATTGACGCTTTTACAAAATTGACATTTGAATCACAGTTCCAGAAATTATCACCTGGTGGAGCTATCAGCTATGTTGAAGTTCCAAATATGCAAGATAATATTGAAGCTGTTTTAGCTGTTATGAAACATATTTATGAACATATTATGTATGCTGAATTAAATACAAAGAGTGATTATTGTATGGAATGTGGTTATGATGGTGAAATCCAGATCAAAGAAGATAAAGATGGAAAATTGATTTGGGTATGTCCAAATTGTGGAAATACAAATCAGGATAAAATGAGTGTTGCCAGAAGAACTTGTGGATATATTGGAACACAATTCTGGAATCAAGGTAGAACACAGGAAATCAAAGAACGTGTTTTACACTTATAACAATGAAATACGCAACGATTAAACCTGTTGATATCGCAAATGGAACAGGAGTGAGAGTCTCACTCTTTGTTTCTGGCTGTACTCATAGATGTCCCGGTTGTTTTAATGAGATTGCCTGGGATTTTCAATATGGTGAGGATTTTACTCAGGAAACGATTGATTATATTTTGGATGCTTTAGCCCCATCTCATATTTCTGGTTTGACTCTTTTGGGCGGAGAACCTATGGAACTTGTCAATCAGGAGGCTTTACTTCCTCTTTTAAAACAGGTTCATGAACATTATCCAGAAAAGACAATCTGGTGTTATACAGGCTATTTATATGAGGATTTATTACCTGATGGAAGAGTTTATGGACCTTATACGGATGAGATTTTAAGTTATTTGGATATTCTGGTGGATGGACCATTTATATTATCTCAAAAGAATATTCGTTTGAAGTTTAGAGGGTCTGAAAACCAGAGAATTATTGACGTGAAGCGTACAATTCCTTCTCAGGAAGTTATTTTATGGGAAGAAAAGTGATTTTAAAAAAATCACTTTTTTTGTGTGAAAAATAAAAAATAGAGGTATCAAAAATAAAAAAATCCTAAAATGAGTGGATATTTTTGAAAAAATTATATATAATGTAAAGGCAGTGGAAGGAGGATTCTCGGTGAAAGAAGGCATTAGAAGGGAATATAAGAAACAATATGATGCTTCAACAAAAAGAATCGATGTTGTGGATGTGCCAGAATTTAATTTTATCATGATTGATGGGATCGGAAATCCAAATGTGGAAGAATTTAAATTGAAAGCTGAAGCTTTACATATATTATCTAAGGCAATTAAAGATTATTTTAAAGAAAAAATGGATTTATTATATTTGATTTCTCCATTAGAAGGATTATGGGATACATATGATAATAGTCAATTTGATGTGACGCGTAAGAAAATGATTAAGTTTACATTGATGATTGCTCAGCCTAAAGCACTTGATGAAGAAACTTTTGAAATGATTAAAGAAAATGTTGCTGTAAAAAAGGATAATCCATATCTTGTTGATGTCTATTTAAAGAGAATGAAAGAAGGGCGTTGTGTGCAGATGATGCATAAAGGTGCCTATAACACAGAGATTAATACAACCAAACAGATTATGGAATATATTACAATACAGGGGATGAAATTAAGCGGATTCCATCATGAAATATATCTAAATGATCCTGAAAAGAATCCGGTTGATAAACTCAAAACAATTGTGAGATATGCTATTGAAGAAGAGGGGGTATAACCCCTTTTTATGTCGAAAAGAAAAAGGAGGAACATATGTTATTTGTATCTTGGAATGTCAATGGATTAAGAGCTTGTTTAAATAAAGGGTTTGAAGATTTTTTCTTATCAGTTGATGCTGATATATTTGCGATTCAGGAAACGAAGTTGCAAAAACATCAACTTGATTTACAGTTTGACGGGTATACATCTTATTATAATGATGCTGTTAAAAAAGGTTATAGTGGAACAGCTGTTTATACAAAAAAAGAGCCTCTTTCAGTCAGTTATGGTTTAGGTATAGAAGAACATGACCAGGAAGGGCGTGTTATTACTCTAGAGTTTGAAAACTATTATTTTGTGACTGTTTATACACCAAATTCCAAAAGAGGCTTAGAACGCCTTGATTATCGTCAGGTATGGGAGGATGCCTTTAGAGAATATGTCAATACATTAAAACAGAAGAAATCTGTTGTTATTTGTGGTGATTTGAATGTCGCTCATCAGGAAATTGATTTAAAGAATGATAAAACAAATCATAAAAATGCAGGTTTTACCGATGAAGAACGTCAGAAATTTACAGAACTTCTTGATAGTGGATTTATTGATACATTTAGATATAAATATCCTGATGTAGAAAAATATTCATGGTGGTCATATATGTTTAAGGCAAGAGAAAAGAATGCAGGTTGGCGTATTGATTATTTTGTTGTTTCAGATGATTTAAAAAAACAGATTCAGGATGCCTATATTTATAATGAAGTTTTGGGATCAGATCATTGTCCAGTAGGTGTAGAATTGGAGGGATTGCAATGAAATTCATGATTGTTTCAGATATTCATGGTTCTTTTGAAGATTTAAAGAAAGTTATTCAAATTTTTGAAGAAGAAAAATTAGATAAATTGGTTTTATTAGGGGATTTATTGTATCATGGTCCAAGGAATCCTTTACCTGATGGCTATAATCCTAAAGAAGTCGCAAAACTTTTGAATCAATATAAAGAAAAGATTGTGGCTGTCCGTGGGAATTGTGATGCAGAAGTGGATCAGATGGTTCTAGAGTTTCCTATGCGTGCAGATTATATAGAACTTTATGTAGATGGACATCGTTTCTTTTTGACACATGGGCATTTATATGATGAAGAGCATTTGCCAATGCTTCATCAAGGTGATGTTTTCTTATATGGTCATTTTCATAAACCAGTGGCAAAAAAAGAAAATGGTATTGTTTTCTTTAATCCATCATCTATTTCATTACCTAAAGCAGGAGAAAAGAGTTTTGGTATCTATGAAAATAATGAATTAAAGATTCTTTCTATGGATAAAAGTATTATAAAAAGCATAAAAATATAGAAAAAAATAAAAAAACCGTGAAATTAAATTAAAAGTATGGTATTTTTATATTGGTGAGGTGAGTATATGGCAAAATATAGAGATATTGCTGATGACATACGTCAGAAGATTAAAAACCAGGAATATACTTTTGGTCAAAAACTCCCTTATGAATATGTTTTATGCATGAGCTATCATTGTAATAAAGAAACAATGAAAAAAGCTTTGGATATATTGGTTAAAGAAGGTTTAATTATTCGTCGTCGTGGAGCGGGAACGTTTGTGAAGGATTTTGATCCTTTGACGGAAGGTTCAATGAACAAATTTGGAAGAGGACTCACAGCGCAGTATGAGGGAATCAAAGAGGTAACCAGTGAAGTCCTGGAGTTTGAAGTGATTCCAGCTGATCAATTATTATCTGAAAAATTACAGATTGAGATTGGAGATTTTGTCTATCATATCATCAGATTGCGATTCTTAGATAAAATACCGCATCTTATAGACATTACTTATATGCCAATTAGTGTGATCCCAAATTTGAAATTACAGCATTTAAAAGGCTCAATTTATGAGTATATTGAAAAAGTGCTTAAATTAAAGATTCAAAGTTGTCATTTGACAATCAATGCAGCTTTATCCACACCTTTAGAACAACAATATTTAGGACTTAAGGAAAATGAACCTTATATTCAAGAAGAACAGATTTCATTTTTATGCAATGGTTCTATTTTTGAATATACACTATCTAGACAACATTTCGCTCATTTTGAATTTCAGACGGTCATTGTTCAACAATAAAACTATCTTTTGAGATAGTTTTTTTGTTGATTAGAGAAAATTTTAATAAAATAAAAAGATAATAAATAAGGAAAAATGTAAAATATGGATAAATTTTAAAAAAATAAGAAGAAAAAATGGGAAAAACAACTAAAAAATAAGTAAAATAAAATAAAAATCGAGTAAAAAAACACCGTTAAAACCATACTTTATTGGAAAAGTACCATACTTTTCATATAAAAGCATTGACTTTTTAGCTAAAAAATTTTATACTTATAGTGTCAAAAATATTTAAGGGAGGAAAAATTTATGGATGCTTTTGCTGATAAGCTAGGGCGTATTGGTGCATGGTGCGGTCAAAATAAATATTTAGGTGCCATCAAAAATGCGTTCCAAAACTTCATGCCAGCAACTATTGCTGGTGCAATTGGTGTTCTTTGGACAAACGTTTTAATCAATGATAGCGTTGTCAATGGTGCACCTCAAGGGCTTGGTGGATTAATTCCTGCTGTTATGGTTTTAGAACCAATCAACGCAGTATTTAATGCTATCAACTTCTGTACTATCTCATGTATTTCTATCGGTATCGTTATGTTAGTTGCTCAGGAAATTGCTGAAGCAAATGGGGAATCTGGAGCATATCCTGCAGTTTTAGGATTTATGTGCTGGGCTATGGTTACTCCAACTGCTCATGCTGTTACTGGATTAACTGCTTATACTGATGCTGCTGGTACTGCTGTTACTATTGGACAAGTATTAGAATCAGCTGGTGTTGATTTAGCTGGTGTTGCTACATTCACTGGTTTCAATGGTAGCTATTTAGGAGCTACTGGTTTATTTACTTCATTGATTGTTGGTATTTTAGGTCTTGAACTTTATAATTTCTTCCGTAAAAGAGACGGATTAAAAATTAAAATGCCTGAACAAGTACCTCCAGGAGTTGCTCGTGCATTCGAAGTATTAATTCCAACTTTCTTAACATTATTAGTTGTTGGTATTATCGGATGGGCTATTGAAATGGCTACTGGATACTATTTCAATGATATGATTTCTGCTTACTTACAAACACCATTACAAAATATTATCGGTGATAATATCGTATCTGTTATGGTTATGTATGTATTGATTTCATTATTCTGGTTAGTTGGTATTCATGGTAACAATATGTTATCTGCTGTTAAAGAACCAATCTTCCGTCCAATGTTATATGCAAATACAGCATTATTTACAGACGGAAAAAGTGGTGTTGAATTAACTGATGCAATCAGAGAACATGGATATTATACAATGAACTTAACAATGTTACAGATGTTCGCTGAATGGGGAGGATCTGGGGTAACTTTAGGTTTAGTTATCGCAATCTTTATCTTTGGTAAACGTGAAGATAACCGTGCAATCGCTACATTATCTATCGTTCCTGGTATCTTTAATATCAACGAAACTGTTACATTTGGTATTCCATTGGTATTAAACCCAATCTTAGGTATTCCATTTATCTTAGCTCCAGTTGTATGTATCTTCGTTGGATGGTTATTAGTTACTATTCATTTCTGTCCATATATCGTTATCGAAGTTCCATGGACAATGCCACCATTATTACTTGGATTCTTAGCAACTGGTGGAAACATTATGGGTGCTGTTTCACAAATTATCGTTATCGTTTTAGCAACATTAATCTACGTTCCATTTGTTATCTTCTATGAAAGATATCAAAATAAACAAGCTGCTGAAGCTGAATAAGATATTTGTATTAACAAGTGTAATAAGAGACTTGATGTATGAAATGAAAGTTTCACACGTTAAGTCTTTTTATTTATATAAGGTAAGTGTTTATGATATATGATACTATAATTGTTTTTTATAAAATTAAATTGTTATTTAATGCTATATCATGTATAATAAGCAAAGGGAAGTGAGGATTTTTATGGAAGATATTAAAGAATATAAAGTGCGAATGAATACTGCAACATTGATTTTCTTAACAGCATTGGCATTATATACATTGTTAACAATATTTACACAGACAAATCAAATTGTCATTACGATTGTCATTTTTGCAGTTGTCTGTTATGCTTTTTTCTTGGGATGTAGACCATATAAATATTCTATCAATAAAAAAGAATTAACAATTCATTATCGTTTATGGAAAAATAGTCATGTTGATTTAATGCATTGTGAAACAATTTGTGATCCTGTGCCACGTATGGCTGATTTAGTAACACGCCCACATGCTATTGAAATTTATACTGATACAAAGAAAAGATACTGCTTTTTCCCAAAAGAAAGAGTTGAATTTGTTCATGCTGTAGTGAAAGCAAATAAGAGAATTCATTGTACAGTGAAAGAATATACAGATGTCTATAGAATATTAGAAAAGAAAGATCGTAAAGAAAGAAGAAAAGCAGAAAAGAAAGCTGCAAAGGAAGCAGCACAATCAAAAAAATAATGTCTGAAAGAGTATGTAGTCTTGGATTATATACTTTTTTTATATACTCTTTTTCATGTTAGAATGAGTTTAACGATAAAGATGAAAAGGAAGATTTTTTAATTATGCAGTTAACTTTAGAACATTTAACATTTTATTTGGATCAATGTGAAAACAAAAGATTAAGTCATCATACTATAAAAGCTTATCGCATTGATTTAAAGCAGTTTTATGTTTTTATGATTCATAAGGATATGAATAAAAAGGAGATTTCTTGTTATATTCATTATTTGAATGAACACTTTAAGTTAAAAACAGTGAAAAGAAAACTGGCATCATTGCTTGCTTTTTTTGAGGAAATGGTTTTTCAGGAAGTTTTTCAGGAAAATCCTATGGATAAAATTAGATATCGCATTCAGGAAGAAAAGAAATTACCACGTATTATTCAATATCATCAGCTTCAACATATCTTTTCACAATTGAATCAACAACATCATGCCTTTAAGAAAAGAGATCGTGCTGTTATTGAACTGTTAATGTCGACAGGTATTCGTGTCTGTGAACTTTGTGCTATTAAACATGAGGATTTATATCTGGAAGATAAATATTTGATTATTTATGGA